>NZ_RZGQ01000200.1 GCF_003989735.1 Legionella sp. km772
ATTCACGCAACCGTTGTTGATTTATATGTTGGATGTAAGGTGAGCACTAGGGACATCATATGCCATTTAAAAAACACTATGGATTATCATCTTTCGATTGGCTCGGTCACGAATATTCTTGCGCTGCGCGCCAAGGAAGGCGTAACGCCGAGGCGCGTAGTCCCTGGTAGCCTTAGAGCCGGATGTTTTTCCGCAGGAAAAATATAAGGCATCCGACAAGGCGTCAGTCATTGTGGGAGGCAAATGCTTTGCTCGTTCAGAGCAAACATTAACGGACGCAGGACGGCCAGGGCCTTTAGCTTCGCGCGTTGGCGAGTCGATTTCGGGGACTCGGATGTCCCGGAATCTTTCACGAGGTAGCGCGACCCTTTATAATCTGACCAATTAGTTAGCTTATATTTCTGTTTTGGAACGTTCCAGCCTTTCTTTTGAGGATATTTATTCGGCATTATTGAGCGGTAACCACATAGAATTTAAAGGGCTCAGAGCATATCATTATTTTCTGAATCCTTGCTTATAATGGTCTAGTATTGAGCTAAGAAACAAAGCCGCATTGATTCGTCCTCGCTCTCCCCACGCACGCTGTCCATAACAACAACGCCCTAAGCATTGGTGACCATTCCTGACACAAAGCGCAGATTCTATCCTGGCAAACAACTTTTTGCGACAAAGCCTTATTGAGCTAAGGAACAAAGCTTTTTACGTTAATGGTTGGTTGCACCTTTTCCGTTACCTCTCCGCGATTTGCAAAAAAAACTGGTAGTGTACTGACTGACTTGGGAGTCGTCAGTATTGGTGCCGAAGATGTGGGCTTTGGTGTTCCGGATACCTCGTTATACTTATCAAGGGTTCGCTTTTTTGAAAGAAGTTTGTTAATTTTGCTGTGGTCCATGATGCAGGCAAAGTCTAGTAGCGACAAAGGCAGCACAGTCTCATTGTCGAGTATATTGTTCCTACTAAAATAGGTTTCTATTTTTTTTGAAGCATCCGACGCTTCTTCCGCGAAGTTAAGAAGGCTCTTTTTTGTGATTTTAATTTGCACATCCAAATTTACACCGTAGTCTATTAAGAAATCCAACATCGATTCTCGCCCATGCAGCACTGCGTAATGAGCAGGTGTGAAGCCATCATTATTTGGTTTATTTAAGTCAGCACCAAGGGAGTGTAGTGTGCGAAGTGTTGCGTTATGCCCCTGCTGTGCTGCGATATGGGCAGGTGTGAGGTCATTATGCTGTTGTGAATTTAAGTCAACACCAAGGGATTTTAGTGTGCGAAGCACGGCGTCATGCCCCTGCTGTGCTGCGACATGGGCGGGTGTGTAGCCATTATTTGATGTTTGATCTAAGTCAGCACCCAGGGATTTTAGTGTCCTAAGCACGGCGTCATGCCCCTGCTGTACTGCGACATGAGCAGGTGTGAAGCCATTATTATTTGGTTTATTTAAGTCAGCACCCAGGGATTTTAGTGTGCGAAGCGTTGCTTCATTATTTTTCAGCGCTGCGAGATGAGCAGGTGTGAAGCCATCATTATCTGGTTTATTTAAGTCAGCACCCAGGGATTTTAGTGTCCTAAGCACGGCGTCATGCCCCTGCTGTGCTGCGAGATGAGCAGGTGTGTAGCCATCATTTGCTGTTTGATCTAAGTCAGCACCCAGGGATTTTAGTGTCCTAAGCACGGCGTCATGCCCCTGCTGTGCTGCGACATGGGCGGGTGTGTGGCCATTATTTGATGTTTGATCTAAGTCAGCACCCAGGGATTTTAGTGTGCAAAGCACGGCGTCATGCCCCTTCTGTACTGCGAAATGAGCAGGTGTGAAGCCATCTTTCTCTGGTATATTTAAGTCGACACCAAAGGTTTTTAGTGTCATAAGCATGTCGTTATCGCCCTTACCTGCTGCAAAATGGGCCACTTGGGATCCTGAGTCGCGATAGATGGCTCCGTATGATTTCATGTATTTTAAGATATTTTTTAGCGTCTGATTTTTTTCAAATCCAAGGCTTGTTATCCATGGAGTCATATCATAATTGCTTGCTACAACTCTCACAAACGCGTGAAAAACAGACTCATTTTTAGTTAAATAGTTTTTTAATGGTTTAATTTCTTCACTAGAGTTTTTTATTTGCAGCTTGTTTAATAGAGAGAGGGTCGTCTTTAAGTATTGGTCGGTGACCTCTTTTAGATCTTTCTGTAAGAGATTGCCAATTATTTTAGCAGCTTGCGATGGTTCTTTTGGTGGTAAGGGTTGCTTTACGCTCTTAATTTTTGTATCTTTTTTGGCAGATGGACTCGCAGGAGGTTGCTTTAGCAAGTCGTTAAGCGGTTTTACGTCTCTTTTTTCGGACGTAGCGTCTTCTTTAACGAGCAATGCAGTGGTATTCGGAGAGGCGTTTTTTTTAAGCTGGATTTTCGATTGAGCAAACTGCTCGAACTCATCCGATTTTCCTCCTAATTTTCCGGTAAAAATCAAGCGGGCCAAATCATTGTTGCCGGCCTGTATTTGCCTTAAAATCTCATCGTCCCAACTGTCTTTTATTTCAGCCACCAAGTCTTTGTCTGGTAAAGGCTCTTTCGTGATCAGGGTCTTTATAGACTGTATTATCGGGTGATCATCACGCGCGTCCGGCTCGCATATCACAAGTACCCCTATCGTGCGGGTATAGCTTGTGTAAATCGTATTGAAATCGAGGGTAAATCCACACTCTGCGTCTCCTTTAGGCCGATGGGTTGGTTCGGGGGCATCCCCGAGTTTAGCTAATTTTTTTTGCACCTTTTTGAGAAAATCTGGTCTATAAAGCTTATAGGTTATTACGACAGGGTATTCCAAACCCTTGGCTTGCTCTGGGGTCATGATGAGTAAGGAGTCTTTAAAAAGACTCCGGGCTTCTTCAATGTGCTCTTTTAGAGTTATTATTGCACAATGAGGCCCTTTTATTTGCTGCATTAGCCATGAGCTTTTTTGAATTGACTCTTTATCAAATAAAACTACATGCCCAAGTCGCTCTGTTTCTTGAGCACTTTGTGTCTTAATGAATTCTTCGCGATCGGCAATCCCACCAACACACCGAACCTTGAGGCTGTTAATAGTGTTAGCAACAGCGACGACATTTAGCGGGCAACGGTACATTTTATAAAGCAAGACGTGGTTAGTGATACCACATTGTTGTCTAAGAAAAGGTCTTTTTGATTTTTCTTCATTTAATTGCTGATGGCTGTCGACAAAATAAAGGATACGTTTATCTTTTGCGAGGGTCATTAAAGTACGTAATTGTTGATTCGAAAAGTCTTGAGCCTCATCAACCACAATCATTGAATAGAGCGAGTGTGTACTCCAGATATGAAATGCCGGGTCAACCAGATTTGATTCCTTAAGGTATTTAAGATAGGCTTCATAAGTGAGATAGAGACCTCCTCTTTTGTCCTTATCTAAAGAAGACTGCTCTGTGCTGAGCTTCTCATAATCCTCCTTCGAATACCCCGATGCAATATAGCACTCTTGATACGCTGTGTCAGCATCGACCATGTTGGGGTGAGAATCTTCTCTGAACTTGGTTGTCTTTTGCTCATGCTTGACGCGCTTTTGGTACCAGCTAATAAATTCCTCTCGGCCAACCATTTTGCTGACCAATTCTAATTCTTGAAGTAATTCGGTAAAAGTTTTAAATAATACTGGTCGTTCTCTTTCGTCATGCGGCAACTCATGAAATGAAGCCTCCATCGCGCGCGCTAACGCGGTTGATTGTGTGATATAAAGCGAGGGGAGATGAGCGAGTTCTTCACCCAAGCTCAACTGGGTTTGTTGCTGGTACAGTCGCATTAACGCAGTAATACTCTTGCCACCACCAGCAGGACCACTGCATAACGCAGGTAACGCTACCTGTAACGCCTTTTCCTGATTTAGATCTAATTTAATCATTTGGCGCTGATAAACATCTATTATCCCACATGGTTCGTAAGTTTCTTGTGAAAATATTTTTTTAGCTAGAGGTTCCAACATAGGAGCATCTTCGGCTATCGTCGCAAGCTCTTTCTCGAGATATTGTTTTAAAAACCCTGACTTTAAAAACCTACTTTTTTCGTACTCATGATTGGGTAAATACTCTAAAACCAACAAGCATCGATGACCATTTATGGTTTGCACTGTAAACAATAAGCGTGCTTTTTTGCTTATTCGAAAACTATATAAATCATAACCTTTTAGCTTCTCTAAATCACTTGTGTGGTAGTCTCCTTTCAATAAAGACCGTATCTCCTCTTGATGCTCATCTAATAAATTGTTATTACCTACAGCCCTACGTAATTGATATATTCTCATAAAGTTGTTACTACACGATTTAAATGGTTTTTATTTTATCATAAAGTATTGTTAGGGGGCAACTCATGGACCTAAGGAGCGCACGGTAAACGCATCTAAATTTGTCCAATCACTTTAGCCAGGTACCCAATGTATAATGCCCGGCACCGTCAACTGGGAGTATAATTTTTATGGTTGACAATAGATGTTAAAACGGTAATACTAGCTTCAATTAAAAACCTGTTAGGTGCTATTGTGGCAAAGTATTATCGAGTCATATTTGAAGAATATGATATGAAGCCTT
>NZ_RZGQ01000201.1 GCF_003989735.1 Legionella sp. km772
TCTTTCAAAGCGCCCACACAGTTTGTCTTCTATCTTCTTAATGAACTTTGCCCCGAAGGCGTGCTGCGTATTCTACGGATTTCCCTTCCTATGTCAAACACTTTTTTCATTTTTTTTCATTTATTTTGTTTTTTCTTGAGGTGTATATTAAGGTATAAATTAATGTTTAATAATTTGATACTCAAGCAATAAAACGAATCCAAAGCTCAAAATACACACAGGACATTTGTGTTCTTTAATTTAGTCTTAAAAACCAAACCAAGTTATCATCCCAAATTTTATTCACCTCCCTCTAGAAATTTTCTCATTTATTTGTTAATCTCCTTCACTCAACTATGGTGGCTGTATTGGTCCCCTCGCGGCGATAGATTGTGAACCCCGTCAGGCCCGGAAGGGAGCAGCGGTAACAGTCGATTCGAGCGCCGAGGTGTGGCTCTTACAGCCGCCACCCAATTTAGTGATGCTACGTATGACATACCTGGCTCTAGCCCGTAAATGGCGACCACGAATATTTTCTCAATTAATCGGTCAAGAACACGTCAGCAAACCCCTAATTAATGCCTTGAATCAACAAAGACTGCATCATGCCTATTTATTTACCGGTACACGTGGTGTAGGTAAAACAAGTGTTGCGCGTATTCTAGCTAAGGCATTAAATTGCGACCAAGGAATCACTGCTCAACCTTGTTTATCTTGCGATGCATGCCAGGCTATTGAGCAAGGTCGATTTATAGATCTGATTGAAATCGATGGTGCATCCAAAACGAGAGTTGAAGACACTCGGGATGTATTGGACAATGTACAATATGCACCCACTAATGGCCGCTTCAAAATTTATCTAATTGATGAGGTACATATGCTCTCGCAGCATAGTTTTAACGCCTTATTAAAGACCTTAGAAGAGCCCCCCCTTCATGTGAAATTTATTCTAGCGACCACTGATCCGCAAAAGCTACCGGTCACAGTGTTATCGCGCTGCTTGCAATTTAATCTGCGCCATATTGCTGCTGAATTGATCCAGACGCATTTGCAATTTATTTTAAATGAAGAGCAATTTGGTTTTGAGGACGAGGCCCTGGCCATCCTCGCTCATGCGGCGCAAGGAAGCATGAGAGATGCGCTGAGCTTATTAGACCAAGCAATAACGGGCTGTGATACTCGCCTACTTACCCAAGAGGTAAAAAGGATTTTAGGTTATACCCAGCAAGATTATGCTTTACAACTTCTGCAAGCTTTAGCGCAACAAAATGCTGCCCAGCTACTTTTACTTAGTCAACAAATAGTCACTGAAGGTGGGCATTTTCATTATGTTCTTGATAACATTCTCGATTACCTGCATCAGATCTGTATTTATCAAAACGTCGGGGAAGCTAATCCCCTACTTAAAGCCCGTCCAGAACTGATTCAATTGGCGGCCCAATTTTCTGCAGAAGATGTTCAATTATTTTATCATATAGCGATAAAAGGTCGCGAAGAAATAAGCCTCGCCCCGACCCTTATGATTGGTTTTAACATGACGCTATTACGTATGTTGACCTTTAGACCAGCAGCAAAGGCATCTACACCGACCTTAGCTTATAGCTATCAACCTGCTGTGCCTAGCGATGGAGGGGCGATAGATACGGTTCGAGCACATGAGGTGGCAGCGCCCACCATTGCACCGATAATCGAGTCCACTAGTGAAGCTGTTTATCCTACTGAGAATCTAACCCCTGAAGCTAGCTTTGCAGCAGAAGTGGCGCTCCCAACAATCGCGGTTGATGCACCTCTGCCTCAAATAGAACTTTGTAGCAGCAATTGGCCCACTATTGTTTCTCAACTTAAATTAACTGGTCTTGCTCTTAATGCCCTAGACAATGCGGAATTTTTAAACAAAGAAGACAAAATCATTTCCTTACGAGTTGCGCGGGGACACCAATCCTTATTTAGCCCTACAGCTATTACAAAAATTGAATCTGCATTAAGTGAGTATTTCAATTCTTCACTTAAAATCAAGCTGCATGCTGAAGAGCAAATAGTGGCATCACCAGCTCAGCATAAGGAAAAACTTATCCATGCGAAACAGCAAAAAGCGTCCTTAGCCTTAGATAATGATGTTGTATTTCAACAATTACAAAAAGAATTTTCCGCAGAGTTGGTCAAAAATTCTATTGTTGCATTAAAAGATGACTTATAATATTAACTGATCCTAAATAAACGAGGTAATAATGGATATTAATCAAAATCTTGGTAATTTAATGAAAGAAGCGCAAAAAATGCAACAACGTATGCAAGAAGCGCAACAGCAGTTAAGTGAACTGGTGGTTACTGGTGAAGCCGGTGGTGGAATGGTCACCATTAAAATGAATGGCCGACATGATGTGACGGAAGTAAAAATCAAACCATCTTTAATTGATGAAGACGTTGAAATGTTAGAAGACTTAGTCGCTGCGGCTATTAATGATGCGGTACGCAAAATTGAGAAAGTCTCAAAAGAAAAAATCACCCAATTAACTGCTGGCTTGAACATTCCAACTGATTTAATGGGCGATCGCGAGAAGGAATAATACGCCTACTATGGATACTTTAAATCAACTGGTAGAGGCTCTTCGTTGTCTGCCAGGTGTAGGTCCCAAATCAGCACAAAGAATGGTATTCCATTTATTGCACAAGCAAAGACAGCGAGGCTTGCACCTCGCTGCTTGCCTAGAACGGGCCATGACTACTATTAGTCATTGTGAGCAGTGCAATAATTATACTGAGCATTCCCTATGTGTTTTATGCCAAAACAAGAATAGGAATCAGGAACTACTTTGTGTAGTTGAAAATCCTGCCGATGTCTTCGCCATAGAGCAAAGCCACGCCTTTCAGGGTTATTATTTTGTCCTTATGGGAAAAATCTCCCCTCTCGATGGTTTAGGTCCAGAGGATATAGGTCTACCCCGACTTAAAAAATTAGTTAAAGAGCGAATGATAAAAGAAGTGATTCTGGCTTTAAGCCCCAGTGTTGAGGGACAAACTACTGCTCATTTTATCCACCAGTTATTGCATGAACAAGCAATCCATATTAGCCAATTAGCACATGGCATTCCTTCCGGTGGTGAGCTAGAATTTTTAGATGGAAACACAATAAGCAGTGCTTTAAAAAACAGAGCCTTAATGAATGCATAAAGAGTACATTAAAAGATTTAGCTCATTCTTTTTATTTATCGTCGTTTTTTGGGTAAGTTATAGCACTGCTCATGCCTCCTATTATAAAAGTTTATGGCCACGATGGCAGATTAATAATCCTTTATCGAAGGCCGTTATCCCTCATGCTAAATGGCAAGAGTTTTTAGATCGTCATTTAATCACCAATGAAGAGAAAATTAATTTACTTGATTACGCCAATGTAGATCAAAAAGATTATGATTTGTTAAAAAGTTATCTCAAAGAAATGTCTGAGATCGATATCGATAATTATAATAGACAAGAGCAATTAGCCTATTGGATTAATCTATATAATGCCCTTACCGTGCAAACAGTGGCTGATTATTATCCGATCGCAAACGTTCAAGAAATCCGCATTTCACCGGGCTTATTTAGTGTAGGACCTTGGGGAGCAAACCTCATCACCATCAAAAACACGCCCCTCTCTCTTGATGATATTAATAATCGCATCATCCGTCCCATCTGGAATGATCAACGGACTCACTACACCTTAAATAATGCCACTATTGGCGCGCCCAATCTTAGCAAGCAAGCCTATCAAGGTGCGGCTATAGAAACCCAACTAAACGAGGCCGCATTCATTTACATCAATTCCTTAAGAGGCGTACAAGTCATAGAGGGAAAATTAATTATATCGAAGATCTATGATTGGTATGAAGAAGATTTCGGCGGGACAAAGCAAGACGTCATTAAGCATTTGCGACTCTTTGCAAGAGAGCCTTTATTGAGCCAATTAAACCACGTTAATAGTATTGATAGCTATATCTACAATTGGCATATCAATAGCCCCCCACCCTAAGCTAACGCTCGTGCTTTAGATGAAACAGCCGGTGTGAGGCTTAGCAAAAAACACCCAAACTGCTGGTTCATTAAATACTGCTCAGAGCTTGCTTGTGCTAATTTGCAATAAGAAGCGCTTTTTATTTCTGCAAAACGCCCCCTCACCAATAACTAATTTTCCATATTCAAGAATAACTGCTCTATTTTAGGGTGCCTTTGCTTAACTTCGGAACCATAAATTTCAACTATTCTCAATATCGCTTGGCGGTTGCGTTTTCTAATTTCAAATTCTTTCGCTGGTAATTCATAGTGGTAAGCATTAGTTAAGATAGCCCTATCCCTTAATGCAACTCGTAAAGCATCCATAATGGCTTGAAGGATAGATATACATTCGGTCATCATTTGTTGCTTTGCTTCTGTTAATGCAGGAAGCCAAGGACATAAGCTGGGGTGATCTACAGCAAAGCGCAGTGAATAGAGCAAATAGCAGGTATCTTTATTACTCATGTTACGCACGGTCAATTTTAAGCTGCCATATTTTTAAGCTCCTGCCAAGCAATCTGGTTCGCTCTAAGAATCAATTTGTACTTAATAGCAAAGTGATTTAAATGAGTTTT
>NZ_RZGQ01000202.1 GCF_003989735.1 Legionella sp. km772
TAAATCTTCAACAGTTGATAAAAAAGCTAATACTTCAGACATCCCTTTCTTTCGCCAGTTCAAATAAATGCAGGATTATACTGTTTATGTGACTAATTTCTAGTCATGAAAAGCCCCTGATCATCCCTGTTAACTGGAGCAATTATCAATTCCATTTATTATAGTGCAAGTATTCTAGCCCCGAGGATGCTTTTGCTATTATAAAATTCCTATCCTAATCTTATTGTATAGAATGGACAGGAAATTCAGATGAGCCCAATAAAACAAAAACGGATTCTGTTAGTAGATGACAATACAGAAATCCATAATGACATCCGTAAAATTCTTTCTACAACCAATCATTTAAATCTTGACGATGATGAAGCTATTTTATTTGGCACCCCCAAGATTACCCGAAATCTAGAGTCACAAAACTATCAAATAGATTCAGCAATCCAAGGGCAAGAAGCACTGGAATTAGTGAAAAAATCTTTAATCAATGATGAGCCTTATATGCTGGCCTTTGTAGACATGGTGATGCCCCCCGGTTGGGACGGTCTTGAAACCATTAAGCATCTATGGGCTATGGACCCCCGTATCCAAATGGTCATATGTTCCGCCTATTCAGAACATTCCTGGGAAAATATTATCCGCGCCTTAGGAAACTCCGATAATCTGCTTATTTTAAAAAAACCTTTTGATATAGTAGAGATTCTTCAATTAACTTATGCCCTAACCAAAAAATGGGAATTAAAGCAAGAGGCTCATCTTCGCCTGCAAGAGCAAGAAGAGCTTATTCAATATTTTTTTAATGAAGTCGATTTTTTATATCGCCTTAATAAACTATCCCAAGAAAAATTTTCCCAAACCAATATTTTTAATTTTTACATTGATGGAATTTGCCGACTTCATAATTGGCCAGTGGGTCATATTTATTTCGTCGATAAAGACAATGAGGCAATAACCTTAAAGCCCGCGAATATTTGGTATGTGGAGGATAAGGAACAATACGCGGCTTTCCAGCAGATAACTAATGACACAACCTTTAACGCAGAACAAGGTCTACCAGGTCGAGTGCTGCAAACGGGCGAGCCTTTTTGGATAGAGGATATTAAAATAGACCCTGACTTTCCTCGCTCCAAACCATGGGTAGAAATAGGAGTGAGGGGTGCTGTTGCAGTACCCATTAAATTACATAATGAAATTATTGCCATCGCTGAATTTTTTTCCATTCAGCCCATGCCGAAGAATCAACGTATCCTCGATTTAACGGATGCCGCCGCCATTCAATTGGGACTCTTATTAGAACGTCAACTTAATGAAAAAAAATTAGAGGAAAACTATCTAAAATTAGAACGCATCCACAAAGAGATGAAAAATACGCAAGCGCAATTACTGCAGCATGCAAAACTTGCCTCCATAGGGCAATTAGCGGCTGGAGTGGCTCATGAAATCAATAATCCTATCGCATTTGTGACTGGCAATACTGAAATGCTACAGGGCTATTGCGAAAAATTTAGAGCTGCTTTTGATGGTTTTGGTAAATTACTGGGTTCACCCAATGAAAATGTAACTTATGAGGATATCAAACACTATTGGGACTTATTGTGTAAAGAAACGAAACTCAACTATTTTATTGACGACAGTAGCACAATGATTAAAGAATCGCTGGAAGGTTTAGAGCGAGTGCGAAGTATTGTTGCTGATTTAAAATCTTTTTCTCATGTCAATGATGATGAAATACAAGAAGTGGATATTAATCAATGCATCGATATAACCTTAAAAATGGTGGGCAATGAACTGAAATATAAATGTGAAGTCATCAAAAACTATCACCCTTTACCTTTATTACGTTGCTATCCCCGCCAATTGAACCAAGTATTTATGAATTTGCTCGTCAATGCCTGCCAGGCGATTCATGAGCGTGGGACTATAAGCATTACGACCCAAGTTGGGGATGACGCAATTCAGGCAATTATCCAAGACACGGGTGAGGGAATCAAACCTGAACATATGGACAACCTATTTGAATTATTTTTTACCACTAAACCCATTGGACAAGGAACCGGTTTAGGCTTATCTATTTCCTACAACATTATTAAAAAGCATGGTGGCAAAATAAAAGTGGACAGTGTGGTGGGTAAAGGAACCACATTTACCATTATTTTGCCCTTAGCCGGGGTGTAAACTGCCAGGACAAACGCATCTAATGCAAAGTTCGTGACCGAACAGGCTGCATTCCATGTTTTATGCGTAGATTTAGTCTATATTCGCCTGCTAGATGGTATTGATACCGCGCATAATGCACAGAAGTAGACAAGATAGTAGGCTTAACTGTGCGCTATTTAGATGCGCTTCCTGGGGTAACCTGCTGGTAAAACTTACTTAGCGGGTGGATGCTGATAAACATAGACAATTTGCCTCTCTAGGGCGTTAAGTTTTTCTATTATTTCCGCTGTTAAAACATGCCCTTTATATAAATAAACAAATCCGTTTTTTGAGACCAAATCCCGCGACAAGACCATCCCTGGTGTTAAGCAAAAAGGCTCGTAGGCGCGTTCATTTAAAGCGCTTTGCGCATCCGGTAATTTTTGAATGATTTTAACGAATAGTGGCAATAAGTGGGGATCATAACGATGGGCACGTTCAATAATATAGCGGAGAGCCAATTTTGCATGGCATTTCTCTGGAATTAACAAGCCATGTTGTAATTCATTATAATCAACAGCCAGCGCTAAAATGCGGGACGCAAGAGGTATTGCCTCGCCAGCTAATTTATTAGGATAACCCAAGCCATCATAGCGTTCTCGGTGGTGTAATATGGCATTAGCCACCTCGTTTAAGGATGGAAAGGCAGCTAAAGCGGTAGCGCCTAAAATAGGGTATTGAATGTATTCTTTATGTTCTTCGGGGGTTAATTTCAGAAAGGGCTTGAACATAATGGATTCTGATAAGCCACTTTTACCTAAATTATGGAGCATTGCACCTAAGTAAACCACTTCAAGTTCTTTTTCCGAACATTTTAAAACCTGAGCTAATAATTTGGCGTGCTTTGCCACACTACGGCAATAGCCTTTATATTGTCCCTCATGCAATTCTTGGACTGATAACAACACTTGGATAGCGGCTTCATGGGTCGCTTGCAGTTCTTGATAGCTTTTATGTAATTGATAGGTTCGTTGCTCAACTTTATCTTCCAAATGGTTATTTAATACGGTTAGTTCTTCATTTTTTTTGCTGAGTAAATTTTGTAACAGCCGATTCTCATCCATTAACCATTTTTGCCGCAATAAACTAGCAATCGCATTAAGCATGGATTCATTACGCCAGGGCTTAGCTAGATAATAATCAATTTTACCTTCATTAATAGCTAGCATCACTGAATCAATATCGGCAAATCCAGTAAGCAATACTCGTTTAGTATCAGGCCAACGTTCAGCAACGATTTTTAAAAAAGCAGCGCCATCCATATGAGGCATGCGCATATCAGAAACCACAATATCAATAGCTTGTTCCTCAAGCAGCGCTATTCCTTCTTGCCCGCTATCCGCTATAAAAACAGTGTAGTTCTCAGCTAAAAAAAGGCGTTGGAGGGAGTGAAGTATGTTGGGCTCATCATCCACACATAAGATATTTTTCGTGGCATTAGCATTTATAGTAACTGAACTCATAAGGTATCAGCCTGTTCTATAAACGAATAAATATACATCGCAATATTATCCATTTCATCGCGAATGGCAGAAACAGAGAGAAATACCGGCAATCTTCGCCCCGATTTTTTTCTAAAATACAGCTCTCCTTGCCAAACACCTTGTAAAGCAACATTTTTATAAATCTCGGTGATTTCATCCATTGAGACGTGATCGTGATCAAATAAATTGACAAAAGAACCCACTACCTCAAAAGCTGAGTATTCTGTTGCCAAACAAAAGGCCGTATTCACCGATTGAATAACATGGTTATCATTGGCAATTACTACTGCCTCAATCGCATTCATCATTGCTTGTTTGGCATAGGCATTATGTAGATGGATATCATGGTAGGTAAAGGCATCATTAATATGACTTATAAGCTCATGGGACTGCCAAGGCTTGTTCAAGAATTTATAGATATTCCCATTATTAATTGCTTCTTGGATAGCAAAAAAATCGGTATAACCACTTAAGATCAAACGGATGGTTTGCGGATAAAGGAGTTTGGTTTGGCTTAAGAGCTCAACACCGGTCATATTAGGCATTCGTTGATCGGAAATAATCACCTGAATAGGAGTTGCTTGGAGTATCTCTAAGGCCTCTGCCCCACTTTGGGCCGTATAAATAGTATAATTATTCTGCTGTAACGGGTTTAACTGACGTTTAAGTGTTTTGAGAATATTAAGTTCATCATCCACTATTAATAAATTACGCTGCAAGCTCACCCCATTCCCCTTATCTATCACTACTCCATCATCACCGGATTTATTTTTTAGATAATTAACTCATGTTACGCACATAAACTTGTAGTTTGACTAAAAAGCATTAGAATTCCGCCCTTAATTTTAGGGAGGGAATTAAATGGATATGCTTGATCTTTATAGTGATTATTTGATT
>NZ_RZGQ01000203.1 GCF_003989735.1 Legionella sp. km772
AAAAACTCATTTAAATCACTTTGCTATTAAGTACAAATTGATTCTTAGAGCGAACCAGATTGCTTGGCAGGAGCTTAAAAATATGGCAGCTTAAAATTGACCGTGCGTAACATGAGTAATTTAGTAACCCCAACCATTCGTTCTGCAGGTTTTATGGGTTGTGGCACCACCTTAACTGCGATTTCCAATTTAAATGGTGGTGCACCTGATCCCCTAGGTTCTTTTAACACCACCCCTGCAATGATTAGGGGTTACAATGGCAGTGGGGCAAGCTTTACCTTCACGCAAACTAATCCGGCAAATGATAGCAATGGAACTCATTGGAGCCCAAGCCTGCCGGCAAGTTTAGTTGGGCAAACTGTCCAAGGCAGTGATGTGGTTGTGGTATTGGGGGCAACACCCAACAGTATACCCATTGGCGTGACTCAAATTGATGCGGGTTCCAGCTCTTTAAGTTTGCAAAGCACCACCAATGCGAACCTGAGTAATGGACAATTAGGCGCCGTCTCCGACTGTGTTAAGAGTATTATTTTCCAAATTACCAATGTGGGTACTAATACCCTTAGCCATGCTGCTGGGGTTGGAACGATGCAAAATGCCAGCAGCAGTTTCCCAGTTAATTTTTCGGTTGGTTCTCAGTTTATACCCGTCCAAGAAACGGTATTTTTTATTGGCCAAGGACAAGGTGGGCAGAGTTCCTTGATGAGGGGTGTATTAAATGCTGGAGGCTGGACTGTTGAGCCCTTAGTGCCCGGCGTTGAATTCATGAAGATCCAATATGCTATTGGCGATAATCGACTCATCACTCAATATGTTTCTGCAAATGCTGTTACCGATTGGACCAAAGTCTATGGAATTCGGATGGGATTTTTGATTGCCGGGAAAATTGGCTCAGCGAGTAGTTCTACCACATATAATGTTTTGGATACTACCGTCACAGTCCCCGCTGATAACCTTCTACGTCATACCTATGAAATGACCATTCAGTTAAGGAATTCAATATAATGATTTACTTCACTACTGATAATAGAAAAAAAGAGCAAGGTTTTATTTTAATTACTACTCTCGTGCTATTGGGTATGTTAACAGTGCTTGGGGTTGCTCAGATAACTATTAATAGCAGTCAAACCCAAATAGCCACTAATATCTCCGATACAGAAACAAGCTTTGAAAAGACAGAGGGTGCCGTAAATGAGGCCATTAATCGCATGTTAGATCACGCCTATACGGCCAGTAATTTTTCTAACAATAACAATGGATTATATTTATTTAATCAAAATAACACCCCCATCTGGCAAACCGTAAATTGGGATGCGAGCGGTGCGGTCATTAGAAGTTTCAGCGGCCTTAATGGACCCCAGGCTAGTTATGTTATCGAACAGTTACCCTCAGTTGTTCAACCCGGCCAAAATATGAAAGCACTAACTAGGATTTATCGAATTACTGCTCGCTCTGTAGGGCAAACAGGAAACTCTTCAGTACTTATCCAAAGTACCGTCCAAATTCAACAATAGGTAAGATCATGAATCCCAAAATGATAGTAAAGGAACAACACATAGCGAGGAGCCATTGGAGTCTTAAAATAAAACTAACCTCACTTCTTTTTATTCTTTCCGCTATTTATCCAGTAACAGCTGCAGTTCCAAGCTTAAGCATTCCACAAGTACCCTTAATCACGGCTAATCCTATTCATCCGCAAGTCCTTCTGTTGATAGGTAATTCCCAATCAATGGATGGAACCATGAGTGGGGCAATTATGACCGGTTCAGGCTCTTTAGCCACGGGCTTAAGCTCATTGAATAACTCAAGCTCACCACTCAAGTACACGGTACCTAGTGCCTATACTCCACCTCTACAAGCAGCTGATGCCTCAGGGCAAGCCCCTTATACCGTGTTAAGTGGTGGAAAATATTATGATAATGGCCCCAGCCGCTTAAATATGGCTAAAGCAGGAGTAAAGGCTATCATTCAAGAATACATGGCCTCGACTGATTTTGGCTTAGCGGTATACAGCACCAGTGGGGTTGGAGTCTATAATACCTGGGTTTATTATATGTCACCCCCAGGAAGCAATTTTAGTTTTACTAACACTCAAGTAGCGGGTCAACGTTATGTTGCTAATCCTTGTTATAACTACGGCTCAGCCTCAGCTACCGTAAACAGCAACTGCAGCGGGATGACCACCTTATTTAGCTCAACTACCCTCTCAAGCAATAAATATTTACAAATCGGCGCCTCAAGTGATGATGCGAATATTAATGATGTTCTTTACGCAAGTGCAACGTTTGCAGGTAGCTTTATTACTTACACTGGTCCCACCCCGGCATCGCCCTACCCGCCTAATTTTACTTTAGCCAACTACAACGCCGGCAGCATTAATCTGAGTTACAGTAAATCAGCACCTAATATAGGCTCTTTTGGCACAGGGCCAACTAATGCGGGCTATGTACCTTTCTCGCCGCAAGTAATGTACTCACAACGGGGTTGGGGCTATTATGGCAGCCAATCAGCCAATTCAGGTACCATCCTTGTGAACATGACTACCGCTGGCACAATTCCGACAGTAACTTCCGTGACTAATGCGATCAATGTTTTTACCCCCTTTTTAAATCCTGAGTCAAATTCAACAGCGACTACTGAAATTAAAGCCATTGCCACCCAATCACCTCTAGCCGGACTATTAAAGCAAGCGAACACGTACATGAGTACTTTAGGAACAACCAGCGGAAACGGCTGTCCCCAGAAAAAATACGTTATTTTAATTTCTGATGGCCTTCCTACCCAAGATTTAAATGGTAAATTTTGGCCACCGCTTGGAACTGCTTCTGCCAGCGGTTATGGAGTTACGGCAAGCTTTAATGCTGATGGCTCATTAAATACCACCAATGATCAGGCTTTGACTGACGCCATTAATACTATTAAGACCCTAAAAACTAATGGGATTTTAACCTATGTGGTAGGAATGGGGGCCGGCGTTGATCCCAGCTTAAATCCACAAGCAGCAGCTACTTTAACAGCAATGGCTATGGCAGGCGGTACCCAAAATTATTATCCCGCAACTAGCCCTGAAGCCTTAGTTAATAGTTTAAACAGTATTCTAATAGCCATTCAAAATGGCTCCTATACCGCATCTGCCGCAGCGGTAAGCTCCACCCAACTCACCGGAAATACGGTCGAATACCAAGCAAGTTTCATCTCCAATGATGTTCCCTATCAAGATTGGACCGGTGATTTGAAAGCCATTCAACTTGATCCAGTTACTGGCGTCCCTACTGCAACCGTTTTATGGTCAGCTCAATCTTTATTAGATACTTTAGTTGCAGGCTCTGGATGGTCAAGTTCCCGTCTTATCACTACTTGGGAGCCGGTTGCAAAAGTGGGAATTCCATTCCAATGGACTAATCTAACGCCTGCTTTGCAAACCTTATTGCAACCCACCGATACTCTCGGACAAAGCCGACTCCAATATTTAAGGGGCAGTGCTGCTTTAGAAAAACGTAATGGCGGAACCTTCCGCAACCGTTCTCATGTTTTGGGTGATTTGATTGATAGCCAAGTCACCTATGTTGGCCCTCCCAATGATGTCTATCAAACCACGAGCTATAAAAATTTTTTAACGAGCAACAGCAGTCGTGCCCCAATGCTCTATGTGGGGGGCAATGATGGAATGCTCCATGCTTTTAATGCCGCAACCGGAAGAGAGATTTTCGCCTTTATTCCTAATGCCGTCTTTGCAAACCTAATTAATCTTACCTCACAAGTCTATAATCAAAGCCATTTATTCTTCGTCAATGGCTCCCCCCAAAGTAAAGATGTACAATTTAGTGATAGCACCTGGCATACGATTTTGGTCAGTGGTGAAAATGCAGGAGGAAATAGCGTCTTTGCTTTGGATATTACGAATGCCCCTTCCTTTAGCCTCGAAAGCTCTGTAGCCTCTTCAGTACTTTGGGAATTTAGCGATGGGGACATGGGCTTAAGTTTTAGCCAACCACAAATTGGTCAAATTGGCCCATCCACGGCAGACCCGGCTAAATTTGCGGTCTTTTTCGGCAATGGTTATAATAGTCCAACCGGTAAATCTATTTTATATGCCCTTGATCCGCAAACCGGAACCCTGCTTAAGAAGCTAGATTTATGTGCCGCTGTATCAGGGAGCTGTAATAGCACTCTACCCCAGGGCTTATCTTCCGTTGCCCTTGCAAACAAAGATGGATTGCAAGCCCAACCGATAACCAATGTATACGCAGGCGATCTACAAGGAAATTTATGGTCAGTAGATGTGAGCAGTAGCGACCCGGCTAGCTGGTCCGTTCGCCTCCTCTTCCAAGCCAGAGATTCTACTGGGGCAGTGCAAGCCATTAGCTCAGCACCAGTCGTAAGTTTTCATCCTAACTATCCACGCAAACAGGGATTGTTTATTTTATTTGGCACGGGTCGTTTATTAACTCATGTTACGCACGGTCAATTTTAAGCTGCCATATTTTTAAGCTCCTGCCAAGCAATCTGGTTCGCTCTAAGAATCAATTTGTACTTAATAGCAAAGTGATTTAAATGAGT
>NZ_RZGQ01000204.1 GCF_003989735.1 Legionella sp. km772
AAAAACTCATTTAAATCACTTTGCTATTAAGTACAAATTGATTCTTAGAGCGAACCAGATTGCTTGGCAGGAGCTTAAAAATATGGCAGCTTAAAATTGACCGTGCGTAACATGAGTTAATCATCTCGATCCATGGTTTGCAAACGCTAGGTGAATGTGCAAGCATCGTATAAATATTAATCCGGGGGTATTGCTTTAATACGCTAAGAACTTCTGCAGAAATTTGTTCATCAGCAAGAAGAGGTAATCGCTTAGTGGTGTGCGCAGTCATAGCTCTGTCCTTAATGGTCGAGGTTAATAAATACTCAATGCTAACTTGTCGAAAATTACCCTACAATTGACACTATTCGAACCTTATCGGATCTTGACGATAAAACTTAAGCAATAAGTCATAAATGGCCGGGTAATAATGTTTAATAACAATTGGTTTTTCAAAAAATAATTCTGTGAGAACTGCAAAAAACTCCGCTGGTGATTCAGCAGCGTAGGAATCAATAGGGATAGGGTCCTGTTGCTGGATACGCTGGTTAAAATCCTTGTAGGCTTCAGTAAAAACCTGCGCCCACTGTTGCGCTGACATTCCTTTATGCAGCGGTGGAAAACCATTAGCTTTACCATTAAGCATATCTAATTTGTGCGCAAACTCATGAAGCACCACATTACGTCCTTCAACTACTTCACTAGGGTGCGCACTATCATCCCAAGATAAAATAACCGGACCACGTTGCCACGATTCACCACTGAGATTAGCTGTATCAATGTGTTCCACACCCTATTCGTCGATGTATTTGCGCTGTCTTGAAAAAGCTCCAGGATAAATGGTGACTGCAATCCAACCATCATACCAATCAAAACCTAAATTCAAAATAAGCAGACAGGCTTGCAAGGCGATAGTGAGTTGCATTGCGGTGGTTAACTCTAAATCACCTACTGTTTCTAACACTTTATAGTGAAGAAATAAAATAGCTAATTTTTTTAACCTTTTTTTTCCTCAAGGTTTAAGCGATGGAGTAAGGCTAAATTTTGAAAGGCACCATCCCACTCTGCATCAGTTATTGATGAGCGTTGGATAATACGTTCTTGTTTCCATGCACGTAACCATTGAAACATGAGTATCCTTTAATTAATTAAGTATTTATTAATGGCTAGTTTGCGCCGGTTTTTGTTTAAATAAAAAGATACAAAGCAAAATAAAGACGAATAATAAGGCCGAAGCACTATAACGACTTAGCGCCAATCCTCCCTGATTAAGAGGCTTATCAAGAAAATCACCCACCACGGCCCCTAGTGGCCGCGTTAGAATAAAAGCCGCCCAAAACAAAAGCACATGATATTTTTTAGTACCTAGATAAATCAGGGCAATAATGCTAAGTAAAATGGAAAAAAACAAAGCGGCACCTTCATAACCCCAAGCTAGTGAATCAGCAGTCCAATCACCAAGGGCAGTTCCAAGCGTTTGCGAGAATAAAATCGTTAGCCAATAAAAGCACTCAGCCTTAGCTGTAGTAATACTATCAACTCCAATGTTCCCTAGAGTAAAATACCAGGTTAATAAAGAAAGAACGAGTAAGGAACTTAATAATAGAACCCCGCCCATATAACCTATTCCTAAGGAGCGATCGGTAAAATCAGCAAGGGTTGTACCCACCGTGGTCGTAGCGATAATGGTTAGCCAATAAATTAAGGGATGAAAAATTTTAGCCTTAATTTGAACCACTACCATAAGCGCAAAAAGCACTGCGAATAAAAGAGTACTCAATAAATAGCCCCAATTTAAAGACATCGAGACTAAGTCACCCCCAGTTTCCCCCAGAGTGGTCGCTGCAATTTTTATAATCCAAAAAAGCAGCGTCACTTCAGGGACTTTACTAAGCGCTGAGGTTGATCGATTCATTGTATGCCTTATCCAGGTTATTCAGTTTTACTGGCTAAATTTCCAGTAATAATCCCTTCTTGCATTTGAGTCGATAGATCTTTTAAACCTACTGGTGAATGAGGCAATAAAATCGTACTGGATTTATTATTGGCACCGATTTCTTTTAAGGTATCAAAATATTGAGTAACCAAGACTAAGTTCATAATTTCAGCAGCAGTTACATCGGAAACTGTTTTTTGAAAATCCTCAACTGATTTACATAGACCGTCCACAATGGCCTTGCGCTGGTTAGCCGTTCCTTCCCCTTGTAATTTTTTACTTTCCGCCTCAGCTTCGGCTCGTTTAACTAACAAAATCTTTTCGGCCTCTCCCTTGGCTTGAGCCGCAACTTGTAAACGTTGTTGCTCATTAATTTCATTCATTGCATTTTTCACTTTTTCTTCTAATTCAATATTAGTAACCAAGGCTTTAACAATCTCATAGCCAAACTCCAACATGGTTTGGGTTAATTCTTTACTGACCGCATTCGCAATACTGTCTTTTTTCTCAAAAACATCGTCAAGGATCATAGTAGGAATTTCTGAACGGACTAAATCCAATACATAGGCCGTTATCTGCTGGGAAGTATCTTGCAATTTATAAAACGCATCGAATACCCCATCGGATTTAATACGGTATTGCACCGAAACTTGGATTTGCACAATCACATTATCTTTGGTCTTAGTTTCAATTTTGACATTAAGCTGATGTACACGCAGTGATACCTTACCTGCAATCAAATCAATAAGAGGAATTTTAAAATTAAGCCCAGCTTGCGCAATAGAATGATATTTCCCCAGGCGCTCAACAACAGCCGCTTCTTGTTGATTGACGATAAATAATCCGGTCACTAACAAGATCCCGACAATTATGGCAATTAAAATCAGTAAATAAGTCATGATGCAGGCTTCCTTAAATGTATTTAAAATCCTTTATTCTTCAAGAATAGCATTTAATGGATGAACACGCATGTAAGAACAGAAGGAGTAATGGCTCCTAAAGCCATCTTAATACTGTTCACTTTCAGCACCTCTTCCTGCCCAGTGTGTTACTACCCTTATCCTTGGTGATGATTAAAAATAAGCCTCAGTGCCCCGAACAACTACTTAAGAATTTTAAGAGTTATTTACAAAGGGATAGTTAGAGCTGGGAGGAGAGCCTCCGAGTGGGCTGTATCTTTCTACACATCTCCTATGATCCAGGACTGTTCGGGTCCTCGATGTCCCGTGGCTTGTCCACGGGATCCAGAAGATCCCGCTAAAACAATGGACCCCGTGGACAAGCCACGGGGCTTGGCCATGATGAGATCAAGAGACAGCCCAGTGGGATGCGACCTTAAGGCGGAGTAGCTTTTCAAAGCTTGTACAGCATTACTGCATTGAAGAAAATTCCGTCAGGCTGTCGCTTACATTAAAAAGCTCAACCTGAATAAAAGTAGGTGTTCAGTGGCTCTGGACATCCTTGCCCCCTAAATAAAACTTCTTTAGCCCTAAGATTGCTTTGAGTTTTGTAGATTTTGCATCCGCTAACAAGTTCTAAAGTGACAAATAAACAGTTTAAATGGGGCTATGTGCACCAGAACCTAAGTCGGTTGCCCGTTCTTTTACCAATAGGCTATAAAAGGAAGCAAAGAGCTTAGAACAGAATATTTGCTTTAAAGCTACAAGGGCATTTGTCCGCCGTAGCCTGTAAGGCCATAGCCGCCCATGCTGTATCCGCCAAAACCCTGGCCGCCTAGGCCGTAACCTAAATAGTCAACCCGTTTAGATTTATACTCATCGTCTTCGGTGTAAATATAGGTATAGTTGGGGTTGGCGTTTAGAGCTGTTTTAGTGCAACCGGCTAATAATCCTATAGCAAATAATAAGGCAGTAAGAATTGTTGTTTTCATTATCATCCTTGATCAAATACCAGTAAAATAATTATATCAATGGTTTTTATTTTAATCAAAAAGATGATTTATTTTCATTTTGCCTTCATTTTGTTTATCAATCGTCTTCCTCATCATACCCTAATAAATTTAAGGCTTGGGCTTTAAACGCTTTTTGAGTTGCATAATAAAGCAAAGCTTCCTCGCGTCCGTGAGTAATCCAGACCTCGTTGGGATGTACTTCTAAGAGCGTATCGGTTAATTCAAACCAATCAGCATGATCGGATATAATCAAGGGCAGCTCTATGCCCTTTTGTTTGGCACGTGCTCTAATTTGCATCCATCCCGAGGCCATGCCCACCACCACCTTAGCGAAGCGCCTTGACCATTTATCATGCAAGGCGCTAGGAGGACAAAGAACAAGCTTCCCCTTAGATGAAGCTAAATCTAAGTCACTAGCAGGAAGCAAGGGTCCAAGTTCAATTCCCCGTGATTGATAATAAGCACACATTTTTTGTAAAGCACCGTGTAAATAAATAGGCTCTTTGAACCCTAGAAGCCGTAAAGTTTTAATAAGACGTTGGCATTTACCTAAAGCATAAACACCGATTAAATGACATCGCTCAGAGAATCGAGTCAGAGAATTAATAACTCATGTTACGCACATAAACTTGTAGTTTGACTAAAAAGCATTAGAATTCCGCCCTTAATTTTAGGGAGGGAATTAAATGGATATGCTTGATCTTTATAGTGATTATTTGAT
>NZ_RZGQ01000205.1 GCF_003989735.1 Legionella sp. km772
CAATTAACTAAAAATCAGATGAAAAGGCAATCTATTAAGCGGCTCAGAAAAAATGCTGGATGGGATGATTCTATTTTAACCACTATCTTATCTCAAAATTTTTCATGAGGTGACCCTGCATGCTGGTAAAGATATTCAAAGAGCAGCAAGTTAGAAAATGGGCAGGTTGGGTTAATAACCCAACCGATTCATAATTATTGAATAACACCACAGGCTTCCCGGGCTCCGCCACCACCAAGAGGTGGGTTGTCGCTATAATTATCGCCATTGGCATGTACCATAACCGTTAAACCTTTTAAATCGCTTAGTTTTAACCGTGGGGCTAAAATAGGCGTAGTCGCTTTTCCATCCGCACTTACATAAAGCACTGGTAAATCACCTAAATGGCCTTTGCCATAAGGTCCTTGATGACTGTTCGTCTGTTGGGGATCAAAATGGCCTCCAGCATCATTTCCATGATCACCGCAATTAGGATGTTGATGTAAATGTAGGCCATGTAAGCCGGGCGGTAACTCGCTGAGCTTGGGTGTAATAAGAAGCCCATAAGCTGATTCTGAAAAATGTACAGTACCTAGCGCTTTTTGATTCTTGGTATCGTTAATAGTAGCGCTTAATTCGGCCGCTTGGCTTGCACTAAGGGCCACTAGACAAGCTAATAAGAGAATTGTTTTTTTTAACATTTTTCATCCTTCAATGAGTTAATCCAATTTTATAACATTGTACGACAACAGCCAAAAAAACGGTATGCTAATTAAAAATAACCAGTCCACGGCAGTTTTATTTTCTTAATTTTGTGTTAAAATTATGTCCTTTTTGACTAAGGAGATACCCAATGCAAGCTTTTAAAGTGAATTGCGTTTTGATTAGTTCTATCTTGCTTTGGGCTTCTGCTTTTGTTGGAATTAAATTGGCTTTGCTCAGTTATACCCCAGGTTCACTTGCCCTGTTACGCTTTTTAATAGCCTCCTTTTGCATGGCTATCCTTTATAAAAATCAAACTAATGAACCAAGGATGCCTTGGCGCGAACGTATCCAATTAATGATCGTGGGTATGGCCGGGATTGGCATTTATAATATCTGTTTAAATTATGGGGAATTAAGTGTTTCTGCTGGCATTGCCAGTTTTATAATTGGTTTGATGCCTATTTTTACGGTTTTATTATCTTTAATCTTTTTACGCGAACGAATGAACCTAGGGACTTGGGCGGGAATTTTTTTTAGTATGCTAGGTTTGTCTTTGCTTTCCTTAGGGGAAGACAGCCAAGAAGGCGTGACTCAAGGTATTTTATTTATTTTGATTTCCTCTTTAGTCGGCGCTATTCAAACTATCATGAAAAAGCGGTTTTTAAAAAAGTACAGTTCTATCCGGGTAATTTCTTGGGTGATCTGGGGAGGCACCGTATTATTGCTCATCTATCTGCCCAGTTTAATTAATGAATTGCCTCATGCCAGTTATCAGTCTACTGCGGTGGTGATTTATATGGGTATTTTTCCTGCGGCCGTAGCCTATTCAGCATGGACTTATGTATTGAAGAAAATACCAGCTGCTAAGGCCTCAACCAGTTTGTACACCCTTCCTTTTGCTTCAACTCTTTTAGGTTATTTTTTCTTAGCGGAACAACCCTCAACCCTCTCTTTAATAGGAGGGGCTATCGCCTTATTCGGCGCCATCATTGCCCATCACTTTCAAAACAAAATACTGCTTAGTACTGAAATTGACAAAAAAGTGGTTGCTGTATAACGAGTTGGGTTTATACTTTCTCTAGTATTTTAATTACTTAGAGAGTACTCATGGATTTGAGCATTGTTAATAGTTCTTTTAATTCGTTGTTTAAACCCCTTGATTTAGGCTTCACCCAACTCAAAAACCGCATCCTGATGGGCTCTATGCATACAGGCTTAGAGGAAGATAAAAGTTTAGAGCGCTTAGCTCAATTTTATCGTGAACGTGCGCAAGGTGGGGTAGGTCTAATGGTTACCGGGGGCTTTGCTCCTAATCGTGCTGGTCGTCTTGCTCCTTTTGCTGCTAAGTTAACCAATAGTAAAGAACAGCAGAAGCATGAAGTAATAACCCACGCAGTCCATGAGTCCGGTGGGAAAATTGCGCTACAAATCTTACATGCTGGCCGTTATGGCTATCACCCCTTCATCGTGGCGCCAAGTGCAATTAAATCGCCTATTAGCCCTTTTAAACCTTGGGCTATGAGCCAAACCCGCATTAAAAAAACAATTGAACATTTTGCTCGTTGCGCCCGCTTAGCCAAAGCTGCAGGTTATGATGGTGTGGAAATCATGGGCAGCGAGGGCTACCTAATCAATCAATTTATTGTTGCGCATACCAATCAACGTAGTGATGAATGGGGCGGTACCTATGAACGACGTATTCGTTTTCCGCTAGAAATTATTCGCCGGGTAAGAGAGGTCGTAGGCGAGCATTTTATTATTATTTATCGATTATCCATGTTAGATTTAATCGCCAAAGGTAGCAGCTGGGAAGAAATTCTTATTCTAGCTAAGGCGGTAGAGGAAGCTGGGGCAACGATTATAAATACTGGAATTGGTTGGCATGAGGCGCGTATTCCGACGATTGCTACTATGGTTCCTGCAGCTGTATTCACGCCTGTAACCCACCATTTGAAAAAAGAGGTGAGTATTCCGGTTATTACCTCGAATCGAATTAATACACCTGAGTTAGCCAATCAATTAATTGAATCTGGAATTGCTGATATGGTTTCTATGGCCAGGCCTTTTTTAGCTGATCCGCAATTTGTAGCAAAAGCTAAACGTGGAGAGTCTGAGGCAATTAATGTCTGTATCGCCTGTAACCAAGCCTGTTTAGATAGAGTATTTGTTAATAAAACAGCATCTTGTCTGGTAAATCCGCGCGCGTGCAATGAAACAGAATTGATTTATGAAGCAACCGATAAGCCAAAGAATATAGCTGTGGTAGGTTCAGGTCCTGCAGGCCTTGCTTTTGCGAGCTTAGCGGCCGAGCGGGGCCATAGAGTCAGTTTGTTCGAAAAAGGTGAGCAACTCGGTGGTCAGTTTAATTTAGCCAAACGAATTCCTGGTAAAGGGGAGTTTCAACACACCTTAAATTATTTTAACTATCAGTTGAATAAGCATAAGGTTAAAGTGCATTTGAACACGCAAGCCACCGTCGATTCTTTAGCTGGTTTTGACGAAGTTATTTTAGCAACAGGGATAAAACCACGACGGCCTAACATTCCAGGTATTGAGCATGAAAAAGTGGTTAGCTATATTGAGGTGCTTACTGGCAAGAAACAAGTCGGTGAGCGGGTTGCCATTATTGGTGCAGGTGGAATTGGTTTCGATGTGGCTGAGTTTCTCACGACCTCACCTCAAATTGAGGCAGATGAATTTTATAATGAATGGGGAATTGATATTAATGGTGAACACCGCGGCGGCTTAAAATCACCAGCAATCCCACCTAGTCCTCGCCAGGTTTATTTGCTCCAAAGAAAAAAAGAAAAATTAGGACAGCGCTTAGGGAAAACAACAGGTTGGATACACCGTTTAAGTCTTAAACACAAGCAGGTGAAAATGCTTGCCGGGGTAAGCTATGATCTTATTGATGATGCAGGTTTACATATTACCGTCCAGGAAAAATCTGAAGTACTGCCGGTGGACACAGTGGTAATTTGTGCTGGCCAAACAGAACTTAATGATTTATTTGCTCCTCTAAAAGCCTTAGGCAAATCAGTGCATTTAGTGGGGGGGGCTTATAAAGCCTTGGAATTAGACGCTCGGCATGCAATTGATCAGGCTACTCGATTAGCCGCCTTAATTTAGCATGGATGATCTTAAACATCCCCATGTATAACCGTTGCTAAGCATCAATCGATAAGGCCACTAAGAAAGTAGAACCTGCCGACTATGCGAGGAGCATTGTGGCGCGGGCCCATTTATTTATGTCCTTTTACTATAACTTGGCCATTAAAGCCATTGACTGGAAAGAGCAAGGGGATTGAGAGCAGCAAGCTTGATTACATCAATTGGACCTTAGGCTATTTTACGAGGGCCATCGGATATTGAATGATTGTGGGGTAGCGCTTATTCGCATCTATGGGCGCCGGGTGTGTTTGATGGGCTCAAAGCAAAGGTGCACAAAAAGGACCTTCTTATTAGTGCGTTTATTGCACCTTAAAAAAAGTCTTAAAAAGTATTCTTCAATACTATTTTTTTCTTTTTTATTTGGTTATTATTGTCGAGCTTCATTCTACCCATCCAAATGCCGCTGTGGATAATTGTCACTAGCTACAACCCTCAAAACACTAAACAATAAATCAAATGACGCAAAACCCCTTGTGCTTATTGATTTATTGTGATTTTTTCCACTCAAACTATAAGCCAAGATAGTCACTGTCGCGTAATGTTTGGGGCAAGTTTGAGGAATAAAAATTGAAGGAATTTTTTTGATTTTCAATCAGTAACAAAGTATCATAATTTGAAATAGTTTTTCAATATTAAATAACATAT
>NZ_RZGQ01000206.1 GCF_003989735.1 Legionella sp. km772
TTTGATTTTTTTGATGCAGTGTAATAATTTCGCTTTTTGGTCATTCTATTCCCCTCTTATATTAGAAGAATAGCTCTTAAAAATACCTTTTTTTCGTCTAAAAATCCGCGCCTATATCACTGCTCCCATTACGTTCTCCTAAACCATAGCAAAACTAGAAGCCAAAGAACCCAAGATTAAAGTCCATCCATCCACCATCACAAAGAGCATAATTTTGAAGGGCAAAGAAATAATCAATGGTGAGAGCATCATCATCCCCATCGCCATTAACACACAAGAGACTACCATATCAATGATTAAAAAAGGTAAGAACAAAACAAAGCCTATTTGAAAAGCCGTTTTCAATTCGCTGGTTATATAAGCTGGGATTAAAACTCCCATGGAAATATCATTTAAAGATGCGGGCTTAGACTGCGCCATATTTTCAAATAAGGCTAAATCAGTTTTACGGGTTTGGTTAAGCATAAAGCGACGCAAAGGCGCTTGACCATTAGTAAGCGCTTGGGAAAAATCAATTTTTTCTGCTAGATAAGGTTGTACCGCTGTTTCATTAATCTGATTAAATACCGGCGACATAACAAAATAAGTCATGAACAAGGACATCCCTATTAATATTTGGTTGGTAGGGATGGACGCTAACCCGATGGCTTGCCTTAAGATCGACAGTACAATAATAATTCGAGTAAAGGCAGTCATGGCCATTATTAAGCCGGGTAATACGCTTAAAATGGTCATAAAAATTAAAATCTGCAAATTTACACTGTAAGACTGAGAGTTATTCGCGCCAGGTTGAACAGTCACTGCGGGTAAAGAAAGAGGATCAGCTTGGGCAATAAAGGGAAAAAGACCGAGAAGGGTAATAAAGATAAGATATTTTACTTTCATGATGATTTCCGTAACGTAGATTTTAACAAATCTGCAAAAGAGCTTTTGTTTTCTACATCAAATCCTTCCGGCTTTTGTTCCCCGAAATCATATAAAGTATTCACTGTAGATGTCCCTATCCCTATTAATAAATAACGTGCCCCTACCTTAATTAGAAGGATTCTTTCTTTAGGTCCTAAAGTCATACTCGCTATTACGTTAAAGCCTTTTGACGAACTTAACTGCACTACATTAAAGCGTTTAATTAACCATGATAATAAAAAAATAACAAACAGAACGAGTAATAAACCAGTAAGGATCTTGACTAATTCTGAATGATTTAACACAGCAGGAGCAGTGGTCGAAGTTGCAAAGGTAGCGGCGCTAATTAAATATAAACCCAGTACAAGTAAATACGGCATTTTATCATCTCAAACGTTTAATACGTTCAGCTTTACTTACTATGTCGGTTAACCTAATCCCGAATTTTTCATTCACTACCACCACCTCGCCATGGGCGACCAAAGTATTATTGACTAAAACGTCCAGTGGCTCGCCTGCTAAGCGATCTAAAGCGATAATACCACCTTGATTTAATTGTAATAAATTACGAATGGTCATTTTAGTTCGACCAATTTCAACGGTAATAGCTACTGGGATATCTAAAATCAACTCTAACTTTTCTGTTTCAGCATCATGTACTGACGCACCACTATCTGGGGTTGGCTCACCCGTTGTTTGATTTGCTTTAGCCATTTTTGCTCCCTAATACTTTATAATATCAATGATCTGTAAAGCACGTTTATCATTAGCGCTGCCTAAGGTTGCTCTAAAACTTGGTATTCCTTCAATATCTAAAGTAACGATTTCAGTCATTTCTAGAGGAATAAAATCCCCTACTTTCCAATTCATAACGGTGTCTAAAGTATCATTCGTTCTTCCCATAACAGAGCTAATAGTCAACTCAACATCCATTAATTCTTCAATCAATAATTTAATCCAGTTGGGATCAATTTCATCGTCCGAACGAGAAGCACCGATCTCCAACTGTTGCTTTAGTGGTTCTACCATAGAATAAGGGATAATGATATAAAAAGCCCCCTCTTCTTTACCAAAATTTAAGTTAAACCTTGCGACTAATAACATTTCTTCCGCTTCCGCAATATTAACTAATTGCGGGTTAGTTTCTTCATTATGTTTCGTGATATTCAGTGTTAAGATGGGTGTCCATGCTTTCATTAAATTACCCACTAATTTAGTAGTGACTAAGTCCATTACCCTTAATTCAGTGGCGGTATAATCCGATCTATTTTTTTGCGCATAGAACTGACTACTTCCACCAAAATAATAATCGACTAAATCATAAATAAAAGTACTATCAAATAAGATAATTCCTTTACCGCGTAGTGGTTGAAATTTGTAGATGGTCATGAGGCTGGGGTTAGGCAAACTCATCATAAAATCTCTATGTTTTATAACAAGCAGGGGCTCTTGCTTTACTTCAAATTCTTTAGCTGTAAGCGTATAAATATCACTCATAAATAAACGAACTGCCCGGTCATAGATTTTATCTAATACAGGAAGCTCACCTTTAACGATACGATCTTGGCCGGTAAACTTAAGTGCTTTAACCCCATCACCCTTATCTTCCTTTTCTTTTTTTTCAGCGAAGACCGATGCTTCTTCCTCTTTTTTGGGGTCCGCCTCCGTTTTTTCACTTAATGCTTCTGTTTCATCAACAGCATCAGATTCAGTTTTTTGAGGTGCCTCTTCCTCACCCACTGACTCTAAGAGTGCATCTATTTCTTCTTGTGATAAAACATCTTTTTCAGCCATAAAAGAATCCAGTCGAATGCAATAATCAGCGCAAGGTAAATAAGAATGTAAATTTATTTTATTTACAAAACAAGTGTTTAGCTTAGATAGTAATGCTTATGCAAAGGGTATGCCAGAATAAATAAAATTATTTACAAGGAATGGATTTAAAACTCAGCGGCGACAGCTCATTTGAGTTCATGCTTCTATTGGTCGGGTGAAAACTCGAGCCACACCGTAGCAACTGTCTTGAATTAAAATTCAAGACAGTTGCTACGGTGCGTTAAATTATTATCCCCTCACAATAAAAACAACAACTCAATTGATCTTGCCACTTCAGAGTTTTATACCATTTTTGGGCCTTACTCAAACATCTCGAGCTGAGGCCTCAACATGCAGTTAGTCGATGGAACAATTTCTAATAACGTCAATATTTTGACTTTAATAAAGTTCTATTGAAGTACCTAAGTCTTTTTTACACGCATTAAGATAGACGGTATTGGCAATACTAATATCTTGAATAGCTAAACCTACTGATTTAAACACCGTATAGTGATTATTATGGTGAGACTTATTACCACTAATTAAGGCACCAAGCTCTACTAGCTGACTAACCTGGATGCTTTTTTCTTCTAAGGCAGAAACAATTTCACCCGCTTCAGCACAAGCCGCTTCAATTTGATCAACGACCACTAAGGAATGGGCTAAAACCTGGTTATTGATTTCCCTCATCTGAGGGGTATGCGACCCTACAGCATTAATATGCGCACCTTCTTTTAAATCCTCTAAATGAATTAAAGGCTCAGTACTTCCTGTGGCAGCACAAATAATATCTGCGTCTTTTAACGCCTCGCGTACTGTAGAAAAACAATTAATTTCATAGTGCTTTTGATCTAACTCGTTTGCCATTTTTTTTGCATTTTCCAAAGAGCGTGACCACAAGCTAATTTTTTTAATCGAACGAACATTTAGCACAGCCTCTAATTGGGTATAAGCTTGCACTCCAGAACCAAGAATAGCAACATGGGAAGCATCTCCTTTGGCAAGATATTGAGTAGCTAAACCTGAAACTGCACCTGTGCGCATAGCAGTTAAATAACTAGCTTCCATCAGTGCTTTCCCCTCACCACTATGTTCATCAAGCAATAAAATAAGCCCATTAATACTGGGTTTATGCTGTTTACTATTATTAGGAAAAATGGAGACTACTTTTAAACCTAAGGCATCTTGTTTTCCTAAGTAAGCTGGCATCGTTAAAGTTAAGGCATTTTCATTAGCCACCGCAATTGGTGTGCGTAAAGGCAAAACAGCAGTGCCTAAATAATAATCCTTAAAAGCCTCCTCCATAGCAAGAATGGCTTGCTTCATAGTAATACAAGCGCGAATTTCTTTTTGAGTTAACACTTTTAAACCCATTTAACGACCCCCTCTAATTTTGATTAATCATCAGCTTGTTGTTGGCATACTGCTTGTGCTTGTTTTTGGCATTGAGCTTGGCAATCAGTGGCCTCAGAAGTTAAACACTGATCATTAATGCATGTTTGTGTATTATCATCAACACATTGTTCTTGATTAAAATCTTGTGATTCAATATCGACTTGCGGAATATCCGCCGCAAAAACAGATATAGACAATACCCCTCCTACTACTGCGTTAACTATTTTTAAACCTATCTTAGCCATAAAAAACTCCTTTTAATCACTCATGTTACGCACGGTCAATTTTAAGCTGCCATATTTTTAAGCTCCTGCCAAGCAATCTGGTTCGCTCTAAGAATCAATTTGTACTTAATAGCAAAGTGATTTAAATGAGTTTT
>NZ_RZGQ01000207.1 GCF_003989735.1 Legionella sp. km772
TAAAAACTCATTTAAATCACTTTGCTATTAAGTACAAATTGATTCTTAGAGCGAACCAGATTGCTTGGCAGGAGCTTAAAAATATGGCAGCTTAAAATTGACCGTGCGTAACATGAGTAATTATAAATTGAGCAATAGCCAGATCTTTTAAAAATGAACACTTTTGAATTACTGCGCCCGCGAACATTAAGACAGAAGTGATTAAAATAATAAAACCTATGGCTTGTATTTTGCTATTTCGCTCTCGTGCAAACCAAGCCCGCATACCACAACCAATACAAATATGCACACATCCGATGACAATGACTAAATACATCATCGCTTTGAAGTTGTGAATATTAATAATATGTAAGTGGGCTAAAAAGCTACCCTCTTTCGGCTCAACGCCCCAATAACTCCCTAGTAAAACACCATAAATAATGGAGAAGAGGCTAATGACTGCCAATAAAGGTTTAAACCAAGAAGAAAATGCATATTTATTTAATCTTTTCCAAGTGAACAAGGTAAATAAAGCAAGTATTAGCCCATAGCCTGCGTCGGCGAGGATCATCGCAAAAAACAAGGCGAAGGAAAAAAAGACCATTATTGAGGGATCCAAAGAATGATAACCTGGCGTTTGATAAAAATTCACCAGCTCTTTCCCTCCCTTTAACCATGTAGATGATTCTAATAAAGTGGGAGGCAACTCTTCGTCTAAAGGCATCTCGATAGTTAAACCAATATGCTGTTGAACACAAAAGGCTTCTAAATTCTCTAGACCTTGTTCAGGGATCCAACCCTGTACTAGAAAAAACACCTCATGGTTTTGGATTTTTTCTTTTGCTTTTTTTAATTCAGAGCGATCAGCAAACTGAGCTACTTCTTTGCTTAATAAATAACGAAAACGCGTTAAACTACGCCGTTCATCAATTAGGTCTTCAATTTGCTCATTTAATTCATCTAGCTCTTGCAATAACTCATTTAAAGCGCAAGAACCCGTATGAACCCTATAAACGGATAAGGCATCATCATGCGGTTCTTCTTCCGCGCACAGAACGATAAAGATATAACTTTGGTTCCGGTATACTTCTTGTAACGGCAGTTCTTTATTAAGTAGGGCGAGCTTTTTAAGGGGGAGCTTATAGAACCAAAGTTTTATTCCGTTTAAGGCCGCCTGTGCAGGTAAAACAAAGTTTCCCCATTCTTTTAAAGCTCGAATACGCATCGTCAAAAAATCACGGCGATCGGTGCATTCACGGAATGCTCTTTGATTGCTTAAAATTTGCTGCACTACTTGGTTAGGTGTAGCCCCTTTCCAAAATAATCGGGGTGAACCCTGATCGGGAGAAGCTTTTAAGTAACGCAAACTTGCTTTTATTTCATCTAAGACTGTAGTTGAAGTTGTGGTGAGAGTCGATTTAGTTTTGGGATTAAGGGCAATCAGATGTAAACACCCTAATTCTTGTACTGCCAACAACAGTTCGTCTTTACAGCGGCTTAATCCTGCTAAAGTTACTTTTTTAAAGGCCGCAATACTCATAATAACTGCCTTTTCTTTTTGGCAATTTTAGAGCGAACAACACCGGCACGCTCATTATCAGCGAGAAAAATTTGAATTAACCGAATATGCTTCAAGGCATTAGGGATTAGTACTTTTTCAAATAAATTTTTCCTTTGGGTGACCGTTTGAATTGCCTTAGCTAAACGTTGCGCACGCAGGCATGCTAATTTCATCCGGATACGAAATTCAGTCAATTCCTTAATATGTTGGATTAAGGAATCAAACCAATGAGGCGTATTAAGGTAGGGGTAGGGCTCGATGCGGAGTTTAAGATTTTTAAATACGGGTAAACGCACTCCAACAATATTTTCCTCTTCAATACTGACTTGCTCAACTTTAATTAAAGATTTAAGGAGTTTAATCGATTCATTAATCATGGGAAAATGCTCTTCGGCACTCTGGCGAAGAGCTTGTTCTTGCGCTTTTAATTGCATCAATTGTTCGCCACAATTACTTTGCTCCGAGAGCAATTTTTTTCTTTTTAATTCTAATGAAGGTAAATAGCGTTGATAATTTTTTAAATTTTTTTGTTCCAAGCTAAGTGAGGCCTTATTCAGTTTTAACTGTGCCATGAGCCCCCTCCTTCACATGAGCATTAAAGTACTTATCTACTAACTCTTGCTTCATCAACAGCTCATTTTCATGAAAACACTCTGCTAAGGTTTTCCACGCTAAATCTAGGGCCTTTTCTAGAGGAAGAGCCTGTTTAATATCCATAAAACGCTCACGGAATAAACGACCGAATAACAATAAACGCTCATCAAATTCAGAAATTTCAAAAGCCATTGCTTGTTTTTGCTCAGCTTCACAGGCTGCAGAATAAAAACGAATCATGGTATTCATTATTTGACTATGATCATCTCTTGTTTGTTTACCAATTACATGCTGTTTTAAACGTGATAAAGAACCGAAGGGATCAATTACGCCGCCATGTAAATAAAATTGTCCTTCAGTAATATATCCAGTGTTATCAGGAACAGGATGGGTGAGATCATTTCCTGGCATCGTGGTTACCGAAAGAATGGTAACGGAACCTGTCCCTTGGAAATCACAGGCTTTCTCATAACGCCGTGCTAATTGGGAATAAAGATCACCCATATAGCCACGATTGGAAGGAACCCTCTCCATCGCAATACCAACCTCTTTTAATGCATCAGCAAAAGCAGTCATATCAGTGAGTAATACGAGAACGCGCTTCCCCTCTTCCACCGCCATTTTCTCTGCTACCGCTAAAGCCATATCAGGCACCAGTAAGCGCTCTAAGATAGGGTCTGAGGCTTGATTTACAAACATCACAGTACGCGCTATCGAGCCGTGATCTTCAAAGTTTTTTCGAAAAGCATAATAATCATCAAAGAGAAGTCCCATTCCCCCGAAAACAATAATATCGGCATCAGCTTGAGTCGCAATTTTGGCGAGCAAATCGTTGTAGGGTTCACCAGCAATAGAAAAAACGGGAATTTTTTGGCTTTCCACTAAACAGTTAAAAACATCAATCATTGGAATGTTAGTTCGAATCATTTTAGATGCTAGCGTTCTTCGGGTTGGATTAACTGTAGCAGTACGAATAGGCGTTGTATCTTCTTGCTCAAGCTTAGGTCCACCATCAATAGGATTTCCGGTTCCATTAAATACTCGTCCTAAAATATTCGCAGAATAACTGACCTGCATGGGATGCCCCAAAAAACTGACTGAAGAATCTGTTGATAAGCCTTTGGTGCTCCCATAAACTTGCAAGGTTACCAGCTCCTCTTGTAATTGGGTAATTTGAGCCAACAAAGGGGCTCCCTGAGGTGGATGAATGAGTGCTAAATCATCTAAGCGTGGAGCTTCTAGCGATGAACCGCTCGCAGCTTTAGGTACCGAAATTTTCAGAATATCGCCAGTTATTTCGCGGATATTTTTATAGTGTAGAATACCCATTTTAAGACCCTGTTCGCTTAATTTCTCTCACCGCATAATGCGTTGTAATAAATTGATTCATCTCAGGAACAATTACATTACGAAATTTACTGCCATTAAATAAACCATAGTGCCCAACCCCTGCAGCCAAAACATATTTCTTCATCTTATCAGGGAGGTTTTTGCATAAGCTTAGGACTGACTTGGTTTGCCCTCGCCCGGTAATATCATCATTTTCGCCTTCAATAATTAAAATCGCCGTGTTTTTCACATCCTGCAAGCGTATTTCCTTGCCTTTAGATTTATAACGTCCTTTAACCAGCAATTGTTCTTGAAAGACGGTATTGATAGTTTGCATATAAAACTCAGCGGTTAAATCCATGGTGGAAAAATATTCAAGATAAAATTGAATAGTTTTCAAAGCAGCATCTTTTTTATTATTTGCATAATCGTCAATAGCTTTTTGTAAGGATTCCATATGGCGTTGCATGTTCATGCTCATAAAACCCGATAACTGCATAAATCCAGGATAGACTAGGCGCATTGCACCAGGGAAATGTCCAGGAACCATCGAAATAACATTTTGCTCAAACCAATCATCTCCCCTAGAGACTGCCAGTTTATTCACCGCAGTGGGCGATTGTGCAGTATCGACGGGTCCGCCAAGCAGGATAGCGCTTTGGGGAATCGATGGATCTTTATCCGTAGACATTAACGCTAAGGCGGCTAAAACCGGGACGGTAGGCTGACATACTGCCATCACATTAAGGTTTGGAGCTAAAATTTTAAAATAAGAAATAACGTAATCAATAAAATCATCAAGATCAAAAGATCCCTCAATAAGTGGTACATCCCGTGCATTTTTCCAATCCGTAATATACACATCATAATAAGGTAACTCATGTTACGCACGGTCAATTTTAAGCTGCCATATTTTTAAGCTCCTGCCAAGCAATCTGGTTCGCTCTAAGAATCAATTTGTACTTAATAGCAAAGTGATTTAAATGAGTTTTTA
>NZ_RZGQ01000208.1 GCF_003989735.1 Legionella sp. km772
TGATTTTTTTGATGCAGTGTAATAATTTCGCTTTTTGGTCATTCTATTCCCCTCTTATATTAGAAGAATAGCTCTTAAAAATACCTTTTTTTCGTCTAAAAATCCGCGCCTATATCATAGTAACATCCTGTTAAAAAAGAAAAGGAAACAAAATCATAACATACTATTTAGCTCTCAAAGCATTTTAAATTAGATGCAGAATACGCGACTTGAAGGTATAATTATCACCTTTTTACGAATGTTTTGAAGACTATGGCAGCTACAACGATACTCTACCAAGCGACACAAAATAAACAAATTTGGGGGCAACTTTATGGTAGCAGTTTAACGCTTGCTTTAGCAGAATATTGTCAACAAACCCCCGGCATAAAAGTGTTAATTACCCAGGATACTTTGAGTGCCAATCAATTAATTGAAGAATTAAGTTTCTTTTTTGACCCTAAAGGTCTTGCTCAAGAACTACTTTTATTTCCCGATTGGGAAACGCTACCCTATGATCAATTTTCTCCCCATCAGGATATTATTTCACAACGCTTATACACCTTAAGTCGCATTCAACATGCGAAAAATGCAGTTATTGTAAGTTCAATCAGTACCTTAATGCACCGTCTTTGTCCTCCAGAGTTTATTCATCAATATGCCTTATTATTAAGACAAGGACAAAAATTAGATTTAGAGCTCTTTCGCAACCAACTTCAGCAAGCAGGTTATCATAATGTTAATAAAGTCTTAGAGCATGGTGAATTCGCATTACGTGGCTCGATTATTGATGTTTATCCAATGGGAAGTGGACAACCTTTTCGTATAGAGCTTTTTGACGATGAAATTGAAAGTTTAAGAGAATTTGATACCGAAACGCAAAGGACTGTAGAAAAAACCAATGAAATTAATGTCTTACCAGCCCGTGAATTTCCTTTAAATGAACAAAGCCAAACTTTATTTAGGCGTAAATTTAGGGAGTTATTCCCAGGAAATCCAAGCCAATGCCCTATTTATGAATCAGTCAGCCAAGGTCAATTTCCTTCTGGTATCGAATATTATCTTCCGCTATTTTTTGAAAATACCCTGACTTTCTTTGACTACTTGCCTAAAGACAGCAAGCTTTGTCTTATTGAGGACATCCAAAGCCACGGGGAACAGTTTTGGTCAGAAGCAAGTGAGCGCTATGAGCAAAGACGCTATGATGTAAGCCGCCCCATTCTTCCACCTGATTCTTGTTTTATTAATGTACAAGATTGGCTTACCAGAGCAAACACTTATGAACAATTACGGGTATTTCATAAAGCGTCTGAAAAAAAAGGGGCTCTAAATTTTAACATCGCCAAAGCCCCTTCTTTACCTATTGATCGAAAAAGCCCGGAGCCGCTTAATCAATTACGCACCTATTGCACCCAAAAAGCGACTCGTTATTTATTAGTGGTAGAAAGCGCAGGCCGCCGTGAAGTGATTCTCGATTTATTAAAAATGAGTGGGATAATTCCCAAAATACAGGCTTCTTGGCAGGATTTTCTTAATGACGATGCCTTAATTAACATCACAACCGGCCCTTTAGTCTATGGCTGTGAGCTTAGCGATAAAGATCTTATTATTATTGTAGAATCACAATTATTTGGTGAACAAAGTATTCCCCAACGCCGGAGCAACCAAAAAACCATTGATCCTGATTTAATCATTCGCGATATGGCCGAATTGCGGGTTGGAGAACCTGTCGTCCATTTACAATTTGGTGTGGGTCGGTATCAAGGATTGCAATATATCGAAGCTAATAATATATCCAGTGAGTTTTTAGTTTTAACTTATGCAGGTGAAGATAAAATTTATGTTCCCGTCACCTCTTTGCATCTAATTAGTCGTTACACTGGCGTTGATAGTGAACATGCCCCTTTGCATAAACTCGGCACTGATCAATGGCAAAAAGAGAAGAAAAAAGCTGTTGAAAAAATTCATGATGTGGCAATAGAGCTCTTAGATTTATATGCTAAAAGAGAGGCCCAACCCGGTCAGCAGTATGAGTTTAACCATAATGAATATCAAAAATTTGCCTCTGCTTTCCCCTTTAGTGAAACGACTGATCAATTAAATGCGATAGAGCAAATAATCAAAGACATGCAATCACCCCGTCCTATGGATCGCCTAATCTGTGGCGATGTAGGCTTTGGGAAAACTGAAGTTGCGATGCGTGCCGCCTTTGTCGCCGTACAAAATGGCAAACAAGTATGTGTCCTTGCCCCAACAACCTTATTAGCAGGTCAGCATTTCGAATCCTTCCGTGATCGCTTTGCCGATTTTGCTATTAATATTGATCTTTTATCACGTTTTCGCAGTGCAAAAGAATCGGAAGCCGTGATTCAAGGCCTCAGTTGCGGAAAAATTGATATCGTCATCGGCACTCATAAATTATTTCAAAAATCCATTGCTTTTAAAAATCTAGGCCTATTAATTATCGATGAAGAGCACCGTTTTGGGGTTAAACAAAAAGAATACATGAAGTCCTTACGTACTCATGTCGATATTTTATCAATGACTGCAACCCCCATTCCCAGGACTCTAAATATGGCAATGGCGGGAATACGTGATATATCGCTCATTGCAACCCCACCGGCAAAACGCTTAGCGATTAAAACCTTTTGGCAAGAAAAGAAAGATTCTATTATTCGTGAAGCCATTTTGCGGGAAATTTTGAGGGGTGGACAGGTCTTTTTCTTACACAATGAAGTTCAGACCATTGAGCGCATTTGCCAAGATATACAAACCTTAGTACCGGAGGCTAAAGTCCGAAGCGCCCATGGGCAAATGAGAGAGAGAGAATTAGAGCGGATTATGTCTGATTTTTATCATCACCGTTTTAATGTCCTTGTTTGTACCACTATTATTGAAACGGGAATTGATATCCCTACTGCGAATACCATCATCATCGATAGAGCGGATAAATTTGGTTTAGCACAACTCCACCAATTACGCGGTCGAGTGGGACGCTCACATCATCAAGCCTATGCCTACTTATTAAGCCCTAATGAAAAATCATTAACCAAAGACGCCATTAAACGTCTAGAAGCTATTGTCTCTTTAGAAGACCTAGGCGCAGGCTTTACTTTAGCTACTCATGATATGGAAATCCGGGGTGCAGGAGAGCTTTTAGGGGAGGAACAAAGTGGTAACATGCACGCTATCGGCTTTAATCTTTTTATGGAATTATTAGAACGCGCGGTTGACGATTTGAAAGCAGGTAAAACTCCCGAACTTTCTGCACCAATGAATCAAGGCCCAGAAATTGATTTAAGGATCAGCGCGATTATTCCCGAAGACTACATTGGCGATATTCATAATCGTTTAATTATGTATAAACGTATTTCGAATGCTAAAACTAAAGAGCAGCTACACGATTTGCAGGTAGAGTTAATAGACCGCTTTGGTTTATTACCACCCCCGGTAAAAAATCTTCTACTCATTACCGAATTAAAACTGAAAGCCGCGCAATTAGGAATTCAAAAAATTAGCGCCTCGGGTCAGCAAGGAAAGTTAGATTTTACAGAAAAGCCTGCTATTAATCCTGCAGAATTAATTTCATTAATCCAAGTACATGCCAAACGTTATCAAATGGAAGGGCCGCAACGCTTGAAGTTCACAATTGATGCAACAAGTGCTGAGGAGCGCATTTTTGAAATTAGTTCCTTACTTACTAAACTCGCCCTATGAAATTAACTCCTTTTCTTTTTTTAATTTTTTCGACTAAGACGTTTTCGAACCCGGTAGTCAGCGAGTACCACAGTTACTACAAAATTAAGGGGTCAACCAGCCAAGACTTAAGAAAAGAATTATCTGCACAAGGCCCGGTACTTAATGGTGAGCATTTTGATGCAAAAGTGAATTGGTCCATTAATTGGTATTATCAGTGCACTCGTAATAGCCAAAACGACCACCAAATTAATCGCGTTCATGTCAAACTTAGAATAGACCACTTCATGCCCCAGTGGGGAAATAGAGAGTTTGCTGAGCACCATTTAAAAATTAAATGGGATAACTACTTAAAAAACCTAACAACTCACGAACAGGGCCATGCCGATAATGGATTAAAGGCAGCTCAAGAAATAGAAGCTCTATTAATAAATACGCCTCCTCTACCAACCTGCAAAATTTTAAAAAAGCACTTGGATGAGAACATCTACGCTATTATAAAAAACCATAATCAATGGGACAGTAATTATGATCTAATAACCCAACATGGTAAAACACAAGGCGCGAGCTTCCCCTAACTCATCCCCAGCGATTCTGGTTTATCGAGATCGTCAGCTAAATGTTCCTCAGTAACTCATGTTACGCACGGTCAATTTTAAGCTGCCATATTTTTAAGCTCCTGCCAAGCAATCTGGTTCGCTCTAAGAATCAATTTGTACTTAATAGCAAAGTGATTTAAATGAGTTTTT
>NZ_RZGQ01000209.1 GCF_003989735.1 Legionella sp. km772
TCATTTAAATCACTTTGCTATTAAGTACAAATTGATTCTTAGAGCGAACCAGATTGCTTGGCAGGAGCTTAAAAATATGGCAGCTTAAAATTGACCGTGCGTAACATGAGTTAATAAAACAGGAGTTATGGCAATCCGCATTAAATCTTCAGCAACACTCCCTAAGAGCCAGTGATTAAAACCTCGGCGTCCATGGGTGCCTAAGATAATTAAATCAATAGATAATTCCTTCACTTTATCTATAATCACCTCGGCAATGCGCCCTTGGAAAGGATTTAATTCAACTAAGAGGGTTTTACATTTTAATGCTGAGTTGGCTTTGACTAAGCCTGCGGCCTGTTTAAGTATTTCTAAGCCCTCATCTCGATATCTTGAGATCAAATAATCATAATCAAAACCCACACCACCCCGAAAGCCAAAAGTCTCTTCCACAATATGCAGCAAAACTAATTTTGCTTTTTGATTTTCCGCTAATTTCATGGCATGTTGTAAGGCTTGCTGCGATACCTCGCTCCCATCCACTGCGACCATAATTTTTTTATAAAGCATCGGCTCACTCCCTTAGAACCTCTTAATCAAATACTAGATGAGACAGGGATAAATGCAAGCTGGCTCACTTGCCAACGTAGATAAATAAATCTAGAATGAACGCTTCACATGGAGGTAAATATGAACCAAACTCTCGCTAATTTCGCACTCCAAGGGCTATTGCTCATGATGCTCTTTATTCCTATAGGACAGGCAAATGCCCATTCTTGGGATTTTTTTTCTAATAAGTGGCATGATAATGAGGCCTTGCTAGTTCTTCATTATAAGGCAGGGTATGTCGAAAACATCCATTCGGCCAGTTTTGCCTTTTTCGGCGTTGATGATTGCCAAAAAGATTTATTAGCCTACTACAAAACTCCCCTGCAAGAAAAAGCTCCATTTGCCATAAGACCATTAACAAAATTTGCTTTGTTAGGTGATAAAATATACCAAATAGCTACAGGCTTACTCCCAACAAAGGATATTCACTCTATCCAATCTTTATTAATTCGTTTTCGAGGCAAAAATAAAGAACTACCTCGTTTTCTCAGCGCATGTGCGGATGAAGGAGTTAATTGTTGTGTGGCAATCCAATGCTCTAACGATGCCGGAATTTGCCTGCCCAAATTTAACTTTCCAGCTCAATCCTTTATTTTCTTTTCAGACTACAACTGAAGAAGAAAATATCATTAAAGGCCATCACTCAATTAGTGATATTTTTGAAAAATTTAAACTGTAACTATTTGTGTACGCTAATGAATTGTTTATAAATGGAATAAGCAACATAAGCAATGGCACTAATCAATCCTAACGATAAGAATGTTTTTAGATTGAACTACTAAAGATGAAGTATGCCCACTGCACAGCATTCCACCAGCGAGGCCGTGCAAGTAAAAATTAAGATGACTTAAAGCGACTCCTATGAATTCTGAGGGTAGAGGGAAGAACACTGATATAAACCGCTAATCATGCTACAATGAATGATTTTACACCTCCCCCTTTGAAAGACATGATTACCCTACGTGAACCTGCAGCGGAAGATGAAGCCTTATTCCTTAATGCTGTACAGAAGAGCCGCGACTTCTACTTTCCTTTTATTGTCGCGCCCGATACTCCTGAGGCCTTTCAAAGCTATTTGGCTAAAAGTAAAATGGCGAGTGAAAAATACTTTATTGCTTGGAATAATCAGCAAGAGATGATCGGCGTATTTAATATTAGCGGTATGATCCACGGTGTGTTTAAAAGTGCTTATCTGGGTTATTACGCGGTGGTTGACCACGCAGGTAAAGGCTTAATGAGCCAAGCATTAAACTTGGTCTTACACGAAATATTCACTACTTTAGAGCTTCATCGCATTGAAGCCAATATCCAACCTAATAATAGCGCCTCAATTCGGTTGGTAACCAAAAAGGGGTTTTTAAAAGAGGGTTTTTCTCAACGCTATTTAAAAATTCATGGAATCTGGCAAGATCATTTTCGTTTTGCCTTGACCTTTGAGGATTGGTTAGCCATGCAATGCTAGAAGATTAGGCTCCAAGCAACTACACTATAGGATAAGAGTTAACCAAGATGATTAAGCCAATGGTAAGAGATGTCTTTGAACGCAAAAATCTTGCATTAGTTCAGACCATGCTCATTTTATTGGGCGCCCCTTTTTTTTTAATTATCGATAGCCCCTGGCTCAGCCCTTATTTTTCGCATGGACAAGAGTTAGCAAACCTTACCATGGTTTTTTTCTATGTATGGTTCTTATTGCTTGCTCCCCGTAAGCTTTATTGGTTATTGCTGTTAATGACTATTTGTAGTTTTTTTGCCGAAATTATTGGCTCACAAATTTTAGGCCTGTATCAATACCGTTTAAAAAACATTCCCATGTACATCCCGCTTGGCCACGCCTTGATATACGCAACGATGTATTATCTTGGTAAAGCACCCTGGATTTGGCAAAACCACAAAGCCATTGAACGATGTTTAGCGAAATTTGCCTTTGTCACTGCCTTCATGTCTTTATTCATTTTGAACGATGTGGCTGGGTTTTTATGTTACCTCTTATTTTTATGTATTCTCCATTACCACAAAAAACCCTTATTTTATTTATTTATGTTTGCCATGGTCTATTACATTGAGCTCTTAGGAACGGTTTTTTCAACCTGGTCTTGGTACTGTGTTATCGGCAATCACCCGCATTTTCCCCCTATTGCTTATACCCCATCAGGCATGGCAGGTATTTATATCCTCATTGACCTTATCAGTAATTCCGTCTATTTCTATGCTTTAAAAATAATACGTTATTTCCGTCGCTTAGGATTAACTTCCTCCATCGATTTTTATTTAGACAAAACCTTGAACGATAATTTTATGGAAGGACGTATTTTAGTGAAAAAAACAGAGGTAGCGGGGTGATTTTATTATTTCTTGGTTTTATCCAAAGTAGCGGTAAAAAACATTAAAACAACACCAATAAAAGCCCCAATGATTGAGCCAATTCCGGGTGATTTCAAGCTGCCAATCACCGCGCCTATTCCCATGCCAATAGCTATTTCAATGCTAAGATATAAAGCACTTAAGAGTATACTGGCGATGTTTTCATGGGAAAGTACTTTCATTTTATAGGTGCGTTTATGAATTTTATAAATGGCCACAATGCCCGTAAATAGCCCACCGATCATGCCCCCAATTAATAAACCAAGGACTGAACCTAAAGCCATAGCAGGTTTAAAATTTTCCAGTACCAATTCACTTAAATTATAGGGGTTAGTAATAAACCAGCCGGCAAAAAAGCCAACCGCCCCACCGGTAAGGGCTCCCACGAAGGTTCCAATACAAGCAGCAACATAAATACAAGGATTATTTATGAGGTTGACAAGTTGAGTTAATAAGCGTTGCAATAATCGTTCTGTAGGCATTAATAGTGACTTAATTACTTAAATGCCCAGCATATCCTATTTTTATTTATGCTCACAAGCATCTTAAATTAGGGTAAAACATAAGCGAGTAAAACAATTAAACCCGCCAGAGCAATTAAGGGATGCAAAACCGCTATTAATTTTGGGATCTTTCGATGGCTTATATCCAAAGTAGCTAAAGTTAGCCCGCCTAAAGCTGCTAGGATGAACAGTGCTAGACTCGTAAGAAGTAAGGGAGAAGAACCTCTTATAAACATATAAACAATGACACAGCTTATGGCTGCAAGCGCTAATGCACCATGCAAAAACAAAGCCGCCTTCTGCGTAGGCCTATCTTGTAATACAGCCACTAAAAGTGCTAGACCAAAAACAGCGGCCAAGAGAAATAAAACAATTGCAATAATTAGCATTAAATCTCCTATTAAAAACCTGTTAAACTCCACTTAGGCAAAATCACTTAAGCTCCGTTTTATTCCAAAAAACTTCTTGCGCCAACTGCTGTTCTACTCTTCCTTAGCAAAAAACTAGATTTGCACTAAAGCATCAGGATTTAAAAACCATTAGAGGCATCATCAGGATCATTGTCACACTCATTGTCAGGACAATACAGTCCTCCCTCAGACTTATCAAAATTTTCATCTTGTATTTCAGTTGATGCCTTACTTTGAGAAATATCGCCCGCATCAATTTCTTGCTGCAAGCTATTTGAAGAGGAATCCCCTTTAGTTTCTGGCGGAATATCGGCAAAAGATGAACTGGCTAATACTAGCCCAAAAAGAACAACCCGCGGTTTCATTATTAGACTCCTTTTGGTTTACATAAAGTATAGCAATTAGTACGCAGGGTATTTTTAACACTAATAACTCATGTTACGCACGGTCAATTTTAAGCTGCCATATTTTTAAGCTCCTGCCAAGCAATCTGGTTCGCTCTAAGAATCAATTTGTACTTAATAGCAAAGTGATTTAAATGAGTTT
>NZ_RZGQ01000021.1 GCF_003989735.1 Legionella sp. km772
TGGAAAATCAAATAATCACTATAAAGATCAAGCATATCCATTTAATTCCCTCCCTAAAATTAAGGGCGGAATTCTAATGCTTTTTAGTCAAACTACAAGTTTATGTGCGTAACATGAGTAATTTATCCAGTTCGGTAACATCCTCAGCGCGATGGAGCAGATATTTAACATTATTGGCTACATCAAAGATCGGAAAGGTTAACGGACTCCAATAACGTGCTTCAAACTCTCCATCCGGGCGGCGCATATCATAGCGTTGAATCGGCATCAAATGGGATGTTTTATATTTTAAAATTATTTGAGCAGAGCGCAAAAAGTTGCCCTGGGTATCTGCAGAGCCGGGGTCATGCGGATTATTAGGAAAGACATCAAAAACATAACGGCCAATCACCGCTTCTCGTTTGACCATTGTCGCTTTTAAGTAAGCATCACTAGCATCTAAAATTTTTAAATCAGGACTAAGTATAAGATACAGATCGGGCGCTGCTCTCATAAGGGCCTGATAATCAACACGCTCTACCATAGCTCGTCCTTAGCTATTGATTAAAAATTATGTGTGTATATACCACAGGAAGACATTCTATTTTGAATACTCTTACTTTAAGATTAGTATGATAAATTCCTGACGTCAAAAATAGGCAAAAAGAATAGTAAAAAACCAGAATGCGATAATGGCAACCATTAATCCTGAGTTTTATAAACAAGCACAAACCAAGCATTCCTTCGATGCAATCCTAGAGCTCAATGGTGCAATCGCTACGGAAAATAGAATGAATGGCGTTAATGAACTTAACAGGGGCGGAGACGGCCTTTTTTTATTAACGGGAATTAGAGAAAATTATAAGAGCGAAACCTCAGCTATCCTTTGCTGCAACACTAACCTGGCGCCCAGGTCCCAACTCGATATGGATTAATCGGAGGGGTAGACTTTAGCTTTGGTTAAGCGGTTGGGCTAGACTGACCTATACCGAGCTAAAAGAAGCAAACCCAAACACGGTTTGCATTCTAAGCGGTTTAATTAACGCGAAAACTGTTATCCCTAGAATCATCCTTTTTAAGGTCTTCCAATTTCTCTTTAATGGTGGCCACGTTTTCTTTAAATAGGCCCAAATTTTCATTATATTTCGAGGCCAGCTTTTCTTGTGGTGAAGGCTCTTTTCCAAGAATTTTATTAATGAGCGAAATAAAGCTCTTATATAAACTCATAAAAAAACCATCCGCACTTTTGGTCAGTATTTTATACGCACCCCGATTTTCTTGCTCCAAGGCAATTAAGCGGTTTATGGGGCTCTCTTTGCGGATTAGGATTTTTTGGAGGTTATCCAAAGTTTCTATTTTTTTATCTTTAACAGCAGAAGCAGGACTTGCTACCACACAGGCTTTCATTGCAGCTAGTAAATTATATAATTCAATTAATTGATCATGCTGTACTAAAGAAGCATTTAATTTCTCTGCTGCCAATTGTTTTTCTTTTAAAACTGCCAATGAATCATTAGCAAAGGCGCTTTCACGTAATTGATCGCGCATCGTCGTTAAAAGATCTAGCTTTTCTTTATGACAAGGATTGTTGTTAAGATCCACTTCGCTGTTTGCATTTAAGTTACGGACCTCATCAGCAATTAATTTATCAATGGCTTTTAAGGATGAATTAAGCTGCGTGCAGAGCTCATTAAGCGCTTGGTGTTTTGCAAAAACTTTGGGTATAAATTTCGCAAAAATCTCTTCTATTTTTGCGTCAGACATCCCAACCGCTATTTCGGCTTTAATTTCATTTTTATAATGCATTAAATCGGTCATAGCCGCACTCATAAAGCGCTCTTTAAAAGGACCTAGAGTAGCGTTAAGCTTTTCTTTTTCTTTTTTAATTTGCGCATTGAAGAAATAGTTTTTGAACGCATCCTTAATTAAATTATGCCCGGAGTTAAACAATACATTTTCTTGTGAGTGTTCGCGCAGCTTTTCCATAACCACACTAATACGGCTGGCGATATCCATATCATCGTTATAGAGAATTTGTTGGAGCTCATTGACTTGCTTTAACCGATCCGCTTTGATTGTGGCAGTACTTTCTTCTTTTTCAATAGTTTGTTTTAAGCTGTCAAGTAAGTCATTAATTTGAATGAGCGCATCATATTCATTAATCTGCTCCAAGCGGTCTTGGGCTTTTTTATGCTTATTGCTTACCCAATTACTATCTATCAAATGGATATCAGGCGCATCATGGATGAATTCCTGGAGTTTAAGCATCAGCGCAACCTTTTTGGCACGGCAAGGATTATCAGGGAGGGCTTGTTCTTGTTGGATAGCTTCCTTAAGTTGTTTAGAAAAAACATTTAGCTCCATAAATGCTGTTTTTAAAGCGCGTGCATTAAGTTCTATTTCACTGGTCAGCGCAGCTAACTCATTGATAATAACTTGTTCGCTATTTTCATTTTTAAGCGCTTTTTGAATAATACTGCTTTTATTATTCTCATAGACATGACTGACTTTGTTTAAAAACAAGGGCGTATAATCGCCTAACTGTTCTTTTAATTGCCCTTTAATGACATTAAGCTGACTATTATAGAGGATTAAACTAAGCTCTATTTTTGCCTGTTGCAGGTTCTTAGCAGGATTATCCGCATCCACTTGATTAGCATCTAAAGAAGCAAGAAGCCTAGTTAATTCGGTTAGTTTCTCAATCCGATCGGGAGTTTGCTCTTGGCCTTGTTCCTGACTAATCCGGACTCTAATTTGTGCGGCAAAGCGATTAAGTTTAACAAAATCCTCTCTTAGCACGTTGTTGCTTGCTAAAACTTCTGTATTGAGCCTATCTAGGCGCGCGGCAATTTCTCTACTTAAGTTTTTATCCAAGATCAGACCATTTAAAATGTCTGATTTTGCTGCATAATAAGCCGGAGCTATTTTTTTAAAGAAGAGTTCTTTATAAGAGCCTAGATCGTCGCCAACATTATTTTTAATAGTTTTCTCAATATAATTATTGAAAATCAATTCCTTAAATGATTCCGTATTATCTTTTAAAATGGTAGCAAGGGAGGCATCAATTGCTTGGCCAATGACCGACTCGATATCCTCATCAATACTCAGGTCTTGCAAAACTGCGGCTTTCATGCCTAAGAAGTCCGGTTTCACATGCTTTACAAAAAGAGCCGCCTGCTCATCACCTATGCTTAGAGCTAAAAAGCTTTCTACATTTGCTCCCACATAATTATCATAAACCTTTTGTTTAAACGCCTCTATTCTTTGGGGGCCAATTTCCTCAAGTTGCTGTTTAAGTAAACTATCAAAATAACCAACGCGTTCTTGAGCTAAGTTCACTTTATGCTGTTTGGTTTTCTTAATTCCCTCCACAAGCTCCTCTAGATGTGTTTGCTCACCAATGATCTGGGCTGCTGCACTGGCAAAATCCTCGGGGCTTTGTAATTCGCGCAGAAAATAGCGCATATCGTAACGGGGGTTAATGGTTACTAAATAGGGTTGTAACTCTTGATAAGCTTTGAGGAAGGCTTCTTGCGCGGGTTTCCCGGCAAAATCATCATCTAGAGCTAATTGAAAGATTTTTGTTAAGGGGCCAGTGGGTTTAAAAATACTAGCGCGTGCGCCAAAGACTTCATCTAAGGCCGTGGCTAATTGTTTTTCATCATGGGCATTACTGACCAAAAATTCTTGCGTAAATGCTGGATTAGCTTTTACTAAAAAAGGCTGCAAAAGTTTATAGAGCTCTAAGGCTTGCTCACGAAAATCGCTAAACTCAATGAATTCAAATTGATTGGGAGGATCATTAAAAGTGAGAAGCAACTCATTAAGTTGTTGGTAGGCTTTATAAATGCTGTGCTCTGATTTAAAATCATTAGCAAAAATGGCAGCCGCTGTCCTCTCCGACCGATTATCAGCCTCAGCAAGGCCCAACTGAGCCTTTTCTTTCGCTAAAAGTTTTTTCGTATGACTCACATCGATAATAAGTTCAAGGCCAGTTTGATCCTTTTCTAGAGGTAGGTTACTAATTAGGGACTCATAGAAACGGTCAAAATGCCCACGAACCACCGTAGAATAAGTTCCCGGTTTTAAGCCTAATTCAAACTCGGCTTTAGCGGCTGCAGCCATAAAAATATAGCCAAATTCAGAGCGGATTTCTTTTAGGTTGTCCATTACCAACTCTCGGCTTCCCGTACCAATTTCATTGAGTTTCTTTTGCAGTTTACTAGTAGCGGCTAAAATAGCGTCTATTGATTCTGGATTAAATGATAAACCATTCAAACGTTCAACAAAGGCATTAATCTGTTCTTCCTGCTGTTGAGAGCTAGGTGGCGCTAAAGGCTGGTCAGCATTTAAACGCTCCAAAGGTTGCGGTACCTTATAAAGCGCCTCGGCAATTAGCCGTACATAAGAAGGCTTCGGCGCTTTGTCAACCGAAACGGGTTTTTCTACTTCTACAGGCGGCCTGGGAAGGGAGGACAAACCTCGTCTAACAACCTCCTGTTGCTCCTTCCATAAGGTCAGCACGTCTTTTTCTACAACCGTAGGTGGTTGCGAGGATTGCAAATAATCACCAAGAAAAGGTAAATTCCTTATCGGCTCTAGTAAGGCATTACTTTCCTGCACAATAGCGTGTAAACCTGGATTTTTTGCCGCTTCATTTAAATAACGGCTGCTTTGGTTTATCGCCATGACTAAGGTTTTCATGGTACTGAAAACATAACGGGAACGAGTGAGAATGTTACCAGGATCATCGCGGTTAATTTGTTCTAACTCTTTTAACCCCTTATGAAGATGATAAAGAGAATTAATCAACTGTTTGTATAAGACGACTTCTGAACTATCTTGATGAAGATCAGTAAAGGGAAGTTTACTTAGTTCAAGCTTCCCATCGCTGAATAAGTCCTGCAATACCACTGGAGATAAGTTCTTTTTAAGATAATTTTGCAAATTACCGCTAATAAATTGTTCTACCGATTGCGATAAATTCAAATCATGCAGCATTGCAAATAGGGTTCGTCTTTCTAAATCAGCTTCTTTAACTGCTAAGGGTAGTTTATCGCGGGCCTGATTTTCTAAATTAAGTGCCTGTTGTTTATCTCGTTGAACCTGTTTTTGCAGTAAATCTAAATGGTCAGTTATTTTAGGAACTGCACTCATTAATTGCGACACGAGGAACCTTGAGGAACTCGCTGTCTTAGGAGCTAAGCTTTGAACCATCTGCAGATGAAGAGAGCCACTCTCAGCCATGGCGCTTAAAGGAACTTGCATTTTTTTATAAGCCTTACGTAAGGCTTCCTTATTCTCTTCCCCTAAAGATGCGATGTTAGTGTCCCGTTTTATCTTTTTTAAAAGACTTTGCAGTTCGAGCACCCCTTCCTTCGCTTTCTCTATTGCAATAATTTGCTGCTCTAGCTCTATAGCTTTTTGGTGATAGTGTTCCACTGAAGCATTAGCGACAACTAGCACCGGTTGCCAAGTAGGAATATCCGCCGTTAAACGAGTTTTAGGAGTACTGGTGGACGAGGGAGCCTGGGCATAAGTTATAGATTTTTCTATTAGTTTCGCTTTAAATTGCGCTTGCGCTAGGCTCTGCTCAATGCTCTCAACAACTTGAGCTTGGCAGTTTAATACTTCTGTGAAATGGTTAGAGCCCCATAATTGCTTATATTGTCCGCCCAATAAACGGGAAACTAGGGTAGTACCTGTGGGTATAGTCAGCGCATCCACAATGAGCTTATCAATCTCTGGCTTTACCGCCGCAAAATGGGGTTGGAATTTTTTATAATCGGCCATTAAGGCATCTTTTTCTTCTTGGCTTATGTTTGCAAGGCTTCGTTTACAGTAGGCTTGATAAATAGTGCCATAAGCATTTAAGCGCTCAAAAAAGCGTTGCGCTGCATCTCGCATTTCAGTATTGCTAAGCTCGATGCGTGCTGCGCTTAATCGAGCCTCTTGATGGGCGCGTCGAGCCTCGCTGAATCCTTCATCTTCCATTAACAAAAGATCAGGTTTAGGGCTTATTGCGTCGCTAGGTGATTCTCCAGCAGCCTCTGTAGAGGACGGTCTTAAAACGCCGGCAGTTTGGGCAGCAAGATGCACGGTGCTTGCTAACTGCGTATAGTATTTATTCATTTGTACCATAGCAGGAGTAGTAAGCACGCCTGCTTTTAATCCCATACTTTCTTCAATTTTTTCCAGCTCAGCCACGACCTGAGGAAGATAATGATGTTTCATCACCTCTAATTTTTTTGCGACTTCCAAATATGCGGGCTGGCTTACCGGGGCCGTCTGTAGGACCTTGCTGCTTTGTAAGGCAATTTCAGACATTATTTTGAAATAATCAATAAAAGTTGCGGTAGTAGCCAACAACCCTGTTTGGCTAGCCACCAAATCATCAAAATATTTTTTACTCTCTTGAGCCCTTTTAAGCATTGCCGCCTGGTATTCTTCCGCGCTAGAGGCAGATTGGCTAGGTTGACTGGTAGCCGCTTTGGCAAGAATTTTTTGTAATTCCTCAAAGTAATTCGGAAGAGTAGTTACCCAACGGCTTAGGGCCTCTTTACCCTGCTCTTCAGCCAGCTTTTGCTTGGGTAAGTCCTTTACAACTTCTGCTAAAAATTCACCCGCACTTTCCGCAGGAAAAGAGGGGGTAAACGTTTCTAATTGACTTTGAGCCAGGGCCAAACGGGGCATAAGCGCTTGCAGATGGGGGCCAACTATATTCTGAATGTCTGCATTAGCATGATTTAATAACTGCAAGGCTGCATAAACTTCATGAATTTTTTTGTAGTAGATTTGCGCAGCTTGCGCCATTATCTCCACCGTCTTAGCGGCCTCACTTAAACCTACCCATTTGGCTGCATTAAAAAGTAATCCGCCGCGTTCGGGATCAATATTCAAATTTTCAATATCACGCAAAGCCTGCTCAGCATCATCAAAACTATTAAGTATTTTTTTTAAAACCGCCACTTGGGAGGGATCGTGGGCTGAAATAGCAAAGGGCTTTGTATCTTCTTTAACAAAATAGGCGGCCAGTTCTTCAGAAAAATAAGCATCCTGCTTACCTGCGGCGGCAGTGCCGGTGATGGATTTTAATAAGGCCTCTTTCGCTGTTTTAAGCGTATCAGCGAGCTTTAAGTCTTCTTTTAAATAAATGACATAGGATTCAATCGTTCTTCGCATAAATAAACTTATTAGAGACGTTCTACTTAGAATATAGTATATATAAGTTCTATTATGGAAAAATTAAGAACACAAAGTTTTTTAGGGGTGTTATTTGTTAAAATTAACCGCTTTATTAAAAAACAGCACTAAATCTTTAAAATGAAGTGCTTTAGCAAAATACCAGCCCTGCGCCATATCGCAACCCATCTTCATCAGTAGTTCTAGTTGCCTGTTATTTTCTATGCCTTCGGCAATGACGGAAAGCCTTAAGTTTTTAGCCATACTGACCATACCATGGACTAAATTCAAATCATTTTCATTGCTATCAATCCCTTGAATAAAAACCCGGTCAATTTTTAGACTTTTAAACGGATAGGAACGCAGATAGTTAAGTGATGAATAGCCCATGCCAAAATCATCCAAAGAACATTCAATTCCCATTTGGTTCAGGCGATTAAGCCGCTCTAAAATAAGAAGGGAATCATCAATAAACGCCGACTCCGTTATTTCAAAAATTAAAGCTTCTGGGTGTACTTCTCTTTGCTTTAAAATGGCTTGAACCTGCTCAATAAAATCGTCTTGCTTTAATTGTATGATAGAAATATTGACCGCAATTTTTATTTGCTCAGGCCTTATTCGTTGCCATTTTTTTAAATCAGCACAGACTTTGCTTAACACCCAATAACCTAAAGGCACAATTAAACCGGTTTCTTCCGCAAGCGAGATTATTTGCTCAGGACTTACTATACCCAAAGTGCTGCTGTGCCAACGCAATAAGGCTTCTACAGAAAATACCTTTTGCTCAACCATGTCAATTATTGGTTGATAATAGAGCTCTAATTCATCACGATTAAGGACTTGATAAAGTTCGGTCTTAATACGCATACGATGGGATGCGGCGTCCATCATATTATTAATAAAGACTGTCCAATTATTTCTGCCCCGCATTTTACTTTGATACATCGCTGCATCCGCATGACACATCAAAGTTTTAGCATCATCACCATGCTCAGGATATAAGGCAATCCCAATGCTTGAAGAAATAAAAAACTCCTCTTCTTCTAATTTAAATGGGCGTAAACATTGTTCTTGGCATTTTTGCGCTAGTTCCTCCGGATAGGTTTGCTCCACAAACTCGCCCAAAATGATCATAAACTCATCACCACCTAAACGAACCAAGGTATCAACCGGTCGCATTAAGGTTAAATAGCGTTTAGCTAAAATTTTTAATAATAAATCGCCGACAATATGCCCCATTGCGTCATTAATTTGTTTAAATTCATCTAAATCTAAAAACAAAATGGCAAGTTTCTTGTCCTGGGCTTGGGCACTCCCTATCGCCTGCTCTAATTGGGCAAAACCATGAAATCGGTTGGGTAGATCCGTGAGGCTATCATAGCGTGCCTGATGACGGAGTAAGGCTTCATAATCACGTTTTTGCCGCTCTATATCCTTGTTTAAAGAGCGTTTATAAAACGCTTTTACTATGATCAAATTAACCAGAGTAAATAAGTCTTTAAAAAATGGGGTGTGTAATTTATGGATTAAATCCTCGTTCTCAAACCAAAAACTAATCCCTAGTAAAGACTGCGAGGTCCTTTCCAAATAGACATCGATGGGAACTAACTCAGGATTGAGTGAATGGGGTGCTGCCCTAGCATGCAGAAAAGTTGCGCTATTATCTTCGTAGCAAATTCGACTACTTAAATGTTTTTTTAAATTATCGTCTATATGTTGGGAGGCTATAAAACTAAAATTATTTTTTTTATCCACCTGCCATAAAGCCATTTTTTTATTTTTCAAGAGCCCATGTTGATTTAATAAAAAAAATAGCTTGTTCTTTAAAAGGGCTTCATCAGGCTCCTGGCGACTGAGCTCTAAGAAAGCACGAAGTAGATCTTGCTCACTTAGATGTTTATTAAGCTCCTCTACTCGCAAAGAGCTTAAATTTAACGGGGCAGTAATTTTGGTTTTCTTATCTAACATAAATTATATAGCTCTACGAATACAGCGAAGACGAGATGCTAAATTCATATACTATCCTCTCAATAGGTCAAATACTTACAGGAAATACAATTAAATACTTTTTAAGCCTGATACCTCGATATCCATGTTGTAGATAAAATGCTTAATAATTTGCTCAGCCTGCTGACTCGTTAAGGGCTTGGTAATCGCCCCCTCCATGCAGTATTGGCCACAATCATATTTCACTACTTCAGCCTCGTAACCTGTTAAAGCAATTATTGGTACATGGTGAGCGGTATCCTTTTCTTTATTTCTTAAGTTTTTTGCCACCACATAACCGGAAGTATCCTCTAAACCGATATCCATCAACACTAAGTCATATTTGCCAGGATTGAATAATTGCAAGGCCTTATCTCCTGTATCGGCAATATCTACCTGACAGTTTAGCGCTGTTAACAAAGCACGCTCAACATTTTGCGCAATTAGGTTATCTTCGATCATTAAAACCTTGGGCAGGCGGTGGTTTTTGATGGGGGTTTCAGCCGTTTGCACCTTCTTGTTTGACTCATAACGCTTTAGTTTTTCTTCTGCCTGTTTTAACTCTGTATTGTTAGTTAAAACAACAACAAGGCCGATTATTCGCCGTTGTTCATCATACATAGGAACGCGATTTATTTTAAAATAAAGGGTTTTATTAGCGAGAGTGAATTGTTCTTCCACATGGTATTGCGCATTTCCCGAAAAAACTACATTCATATCATCTAGTTTTAAAGTATCAATACGGCCTTCAGGCCAATGGGCGTGGTTTCTCAGCAAATCGTAGGGAGTACCTTTTAAATCGCCCGGGTTTTTAAGGCCAAGCAAGTCTAAAAAATGAAGATTACATCCGCTTAAATTACAATTTTCATCAGTCCAATAGACCGCATCAGGAATGCTATTAATAATATCCATGTAGTGTTGATGAATCACACCTGGTTTATCAAACCCCGCTCTTTGGTGCGATGACATGACCGTCTCCCTTCTGCATCATTTTTAAAAAATTATAGTACATCTAGCGCTCATTTGTTAAAAAAACGCAAAGTCAGCGAGGCAGTAGGATTATTTTTCTTGCCTTAAAGCGAATCACCTTTGATAATAAAATAAAAAAAAGAGAGTCAATTCTAAAAAGGATTCATCTTGTTAAAAAAATTAATTGCCCTGCTGAGTGCACTACTCCTTTCTTTATTTGCAGATGCTTTCGCCCACCCGGGAGCTTTATTTAAAATAAAGTCCACGGGGACGTCTTTGGGACAAGCCATAAGTATAAATTTATGCCTGAACGTCAAAGGGCAAAGACCTTTAAGTTGTCAGCGCTATGTAATTCGTACTACCCAACTTGAACTTTGGACCACGGCTCCTAATCATACTTATCAATATGCGGGTATCAAGATCAACACCCCCGGCTATTACTACACCCCCCTAGGTGGGATTCGGAAAAACTTAGCGCATTCGGGTTTAGGGGCCAGCAGGGGTTATACCTATATTGGGCAAGTAAGCAACCGTGCATCTACCAAGGGGAAGGTTACCCCAACCAAAATTGGCTCTTTTACTGTGGGGGGGACTTTATCGGGCCTATCAGGGGGGACGGTTAGCTTAGTCAATAATAGTACCAATGCTCTTTCATTAACAGCCAACCAATCATTCACCTTTTCAACCGCACTTGCCAATGGAAGCCGCTATGACGTATCAGTTCGCTCTCAACCAGTAGGTCAAACCTGTGGGGTTAAAAATGGGACTGGCATAATCCATGGCGCTAATGTGAGCAATGTAAGCGTAAGCTGTTTGCCCAATACCACCTTAACAGTGGCATCTTCAGCAATAATTCCAGTTAATGGTGCCCCCGGACCTCTTCAGGTGACTAACATGGGCACGTATACAGCCTATAAGGTCCATGCTTTACTGCCAGATAATTGGAAAGGAGTAGTGCAAGACTCAAGCGATTGTGCAGTTATTGGCCCTAATGGAGGGACCTGCACCTTGACTTTCACCTCGAATAAACCCTATGTGGCCCAGCAAAACATAGTGGTTTCCGGAGATAATATTGATTTACCACCCAAAACTACCCTTGCCTTCTCCATGTTCGATTATTTAGTTTGGGCGGTATCAGGTGTGTCTCCTAATGCCCAAGCTCTGGTCTTGGCCACTAACAATGCAACTACAAATCTTGGTGTACTTTGGGATAGTAGTGCCGCCTGCACGGGGATGCCTCAGAATTGCGCACCAACCACTGCCACCTCGCTTTATGATGGTTCTTACTTAAACAGCAGCGGAAACACCTATCAAATTATTACCGAGCTTGGGACACAAGCGGCCACGAATTTTAATGCCGCCTCGCTTTGCTACACTATAAGCTCCGATAACAGCGGTTCTGGTTTAGTCTTAGGAACCTGGTTCTTGCCCTCAATTTGTCAATTGGGTTCTTATAACCCCAATGTTGGCGGTATGGATGCAGGTTGCCTTCCTAATACCCCCAGTATTCAAAGCAATCTTTTTGATTTAGGTTTTGTCCAGGAGATGGTCATTTTTACTCCTTATTGGAGCTCGACTGACAATCTGCTCTCACCGAATACCGCCTGGTATCAGGGATTTAATGGCCTGGGGGATAACTCGCAATTTATAGGTTTAAAGCAGTTTAACCTGGCCGTGCGCTGCGTGAGAGCATTTACCTATTAAATAATTGGCGGCAGACTATTTTGGCTCAACGAAGCAAAGGGAATAAGGATATGACGATGGATCATAGGTATTTAAAAAAAAGCATTATTGCTGGAATAGTAGCAGCAGGAACCATCGGTTTCGCACAAGCGAATACAACGTTAGCTGTTCTACCAACCGCCATTATTCCCGTTAACAACGGCAGTGGCTTAATCACTGTGACCAACACGGGCACGAGCGAAACGGCAACTAATGTCCATGCTCTAATTCCGGGCCAGTGGAGTGATGTCGTACAGGATTCTAGCAATTGTGCGGCCATAGCACCGAATGGCGGAACCTGTACTTTAACATTCACCTCAAACAAGCCTTATGTAGCAGAAGAGAATATTATTATTACCGGTGATAACATCAACTCCCCACCCTCAGTCGCTATCGCGTTTACGGCAAGCAATTACCTAATTTGGGCGGTCAACTCTACAACCGAAGTCAGTGTGATTGATACCTACGATTTGACAACGTCACAATGGGGCGAATTTGGAGGAGCTAATGCGCAGAGCTTGACCAATGGTGCCCAAAATACAACTAATGCAGTGACTACCCATGGTATAGGGAATAGTGCGGCTCTCATCTGCTATAATAATACATCTGGAAATGCCGCACTGGGAAGCTGGTATTTACCTGCTATCTGTGAGCTTGGCACCGCAGGCCTAAATCCGCATTGTGATCCTGACTTCCCTAATATATATGCCAACTTAATTCAGCATGGTTTTGAGGTACTTGATGGTTTTTACTGGAGTTCAAGTGAATATCGCTTCAACCCAACCTATTCTGCCTGGGTGCAGTTTGTCAAAAGGGATCATACCAGCGCGCCGTTCAATAATAATAAACTCGTCCCCTATAAAGTTCGCTGTGTTCGAAAATTAAGTCTTTGATTAGCTTGATTTTTTATCCCCAAACATACTGCCTTGAATCAGCTATTCCTGAGTCAATACTCGATTAGTTCAGAAGGAGCTTTTAACTTCAGGCTAATCCAGTTAACATAAAACTTTCTTCTTGTTTAACATTTGCTATGCGAACGATTAGTTTTATTGACAAAGTAATTAATGAAGTGGACACGGCCCTGCGTACTATAAGCCCTCCACGCCACAGGACAACACCACGACATTCGCCCGCCGCAGCGCTTGCAGAACCAATGCTAAGCGCCGACCAAAAAAAACACAGTGCCGGCTTAATGCGCGTCAATCACGCCGGTGAGGTTTGTGCTCAAGCTTTATACCAGGGGCAGGCCTTAACCGCGCAATTAACCCACATAAAAAAACAAATGACTGAAGCGGCTATTGAAGAAACCGACCACCTCGCTTGGTGTGAGCAGCGTTTATATGAATTAGGCAGCACACCTAGTCAATTAAACCTTATTTGGTATTGCGGATCCATTTTGCTCGGCGCACTAGCCGGTTTAGCAGGCGATAAAATAAGCCTAGGCTTTGTCGCCGAAACGGAGCAGCAAGTATGCGCCCACCTGCAGGAACATTTGCAAAAACTGCCTGTTGAAGATAAAAAAACCAAAATAATTTTAGAACAAATGCAGGAGGATGAGGAGCATCATGCCCATATGGCTCTTGAGGCAGGAGGAATTGAACTTCCTTTTTTAGTAAAGCAATTAATGACCCTGGCGTCTAAACTAATGACTAAAAGCAGCTATTATATCTAAACTAAGGAATAATACTCATGGACCAACATACCGTCTTTATTTTGTTTGTCCTTTTGGTCGCTTTTCTTTTCGATTTTATCAATGGCTTTCATGATGCCGCTAATTCGATTGCCACTATAGTGGCAACGCGGGTTTTGTCACCCCGCCAAGCAGTTCTATGGGCGGCTTTTTTTAATTTCATCGCCTTTTTGATCTTTAATTTAATGGTCGCCAAAACTATAGGCAGTGGGCTAATCGATACCTCTTTAATAAATCCTCCCTTCATCTTAGCTGCCTTGTTAGGTGCTATTTTTTGGAATCTAGTGACTTGGTATTATGGAATCCCATCCAGTTCATCGCACGCTTTGATAGGGGGCTTAGCAGGAGCTGCGGTAGCTAAAAGTGGTTTTGCCGCCCTTAATTTAATGGGGTTTTTGAAGGTTGGAGCAGGTATTGTACTCTCGCCGCTGATAGGGTTGTTAATTGGCTTAGTATTTTCGCATTTAATTAATAAGCTCCAAGCCCGCTTCGGCAGGCAAGGTTTAAATAACTATTTTAAAGGCCTCCAACTCATCTCCTCAGCCCTGCTAAGTCTTACTCATGGAGGGAATGATGCCCAGAAGACCATGGGGATTATCGCAGTGCTTCTATTTTCAGTTGCCTGGATTGAGGGGCCTTTTCATATCCCTTTTTGGGTAGTGGTTTCTTGTCACGCAGTAATTAGCTTGGGCACCCTTTTAGGGGGGTGGCGGATTGTAAATACGATGGGAAAAAAAATTACCGCATTAAACCCAATGAAGGGTTGTGCTGCCGAAACTGGCGCGGCCTTTACCATTTTTTTAGCGACAGAACTAGGGATTCCAGTATCAACTACCCATACCGTAACAGGTGCGATTACTGGCTCGGGGCTAATGAGTGGCGTAAAACGAGTACATTGGAAAGTATTAAAACGCATTTTTCTTTCTTGGCTGCTGACCATTCCTGCAGCAGCTTTAGTATCTGCAGCAATTATACTAACCAGTTCTCACTAAACTAATTTCCTTTTTTTTCCAGCCTACTATGATGGATGCTGAACAAGAAATAAACGACTAAACCTATAGCCATCCAGATAATAAAACGTAAAAGCGTGATCCAAGGTAAATTGATTACCAGATATAAGCAACTTATTATTCCTAAAATGGGTACATAAGGCATACCAGGAACCTTAAAAGGACGAGGCATCTCTGGTTGCGTATACCGTAAATAGAGAACTCCACCACATACAATGATAAAGGCAGCTAAAGTTCCAATATTAACTAATTCAGCTAAATCCTTAATGGGAAAAATTCCGGCAAGAAAAGCCATTAAAATACCACAAGGCAAAATAACACGCACCGGCGTTTTAGTTTTAGGATTAACCTTAGCAAAGACAGCGGGCAATAAACCATCACGGGATAAAGCTAAAACAATACGCGTTAATCCATAAAATAAGACCAACATCACTGTAGTTAAGCCAGCAATTGCCCCAATACTAATGAGGCCCGCGACCGTTTTATGCCCTAAAATCAGTAAAGCATAACTGATAGGCGAGGCAACATTAAGTTGGCTATAATTCACAATGGCAGTAAGTAAGCCTGCTACCACAATATATAATACGGTACAAATGACTAAAGAGCCAATGATACCCCGTGGTAAATCCCGCTGGGGGTTTATCGCCTCTTCTGCTGCAGTGGAGACGGCATCAAAACCGATGTAGGCAAAGAAAATTAACGCCGCGCCGTCAACAACCCCTTTCCAGCCAAAGGGCATAAAGGGTGACCAATTTTTTAAATTAACATCGGTACAAACAACCGCAATAAACAGTAAAATGACAAATAATTTCACTAAGACAATTACATTATTAAGGCGGGTACTCGATTTAACGCCCACCCAGAGTAAGGCCGTTAATAAGGCAATAATTAAACAGGCAAAGAGATTGATATATCCGCCGGTCAAAGGGCCATTAAGTAAATAATCAGGAAGGGTAATTTTAAAAGAGTTTAAAAAATTATTCGCATAACCACTCCACCCTACGGAGACGGCAGAAACCGAAATCGAATACTCGAGTAACAAATCCCAGCCTACTATCCACGCAATAAATTCGCCAAAACCCGCGTACGCATAACTGTAGGCGCTGCCACAACCGCCAATGGCAGCGGCTAATTCGGCATAAGACAAAGCAGCAAAAGCGCAAGCAAATCCAGCGATAACATAGGACACAATAACTGCCGGCCCCGCATGAGTTGCAGCGACCACTCCAGTTAAAATGAAAATTCCGGCACCAATGATAGCGCCAACCCCTAAAAAAGTTAAATCAAATACGGTTAAACATTTTGCTAAATCTGTCTTAATATCGCTTGACTGTCTTACATCTTTTTTGCGAAACAGGTCCATGATACTATGTCCTTTTAGAGTTTTTTCTCTGCAAATGCCGTTTGCTTTATAAAAACCTAGAGAGGCTGTAAAGGTTCTCCTAATTTAAATCTAGCACTAAAATAGAGCTACAAGGACAAAATAAGGCAATAAAAATTAGAAAAATGAAGAAATTACTAACTAGCCTACTCTTATTCTCGTCGATAAACGCCTATGCAGAAGCAAAAGATTACTGCCCAAAGTGGTATTCTTTTATTAAACCTGTCTGTCAACGGCTTCATCAGGTAATTTATGAAGGGGATGGCGAACTTTACCTTTCTGGATACGCCTGGCATAACCGTTATGTTTATAGCCCCGAAAAAATTCGCAGTTACAATGAAACGGCCTGGGGAGGCGGATTAGGTAAAGGCTTCTTTGATGAAAAAGGTAATTGGCACGGACTATTTACTTATGCTTTTTTAGATTCGCATAAGAATGTAGAGCCAGTAGCAGGCTACGCTTATTTAAAGGTCGCAACCCTACACAAAGAATTGAAGGCGGGAATAGGATACACGGTATTGATTACTGTGCGGCCAGACTTAAATAAAGGGATCCCCTTCCCCGGCGCGCTTCCTTGGGCCTCCATTTTTTATAAAAAAGTAACCCTAGCAGCCACTTATATTCCTGGATTTAATCATAATGGCAATGTGCTTTATTTATTAGGCAAATATACTTTTTAATCTTAGTATTTTAAGATTTTATGCTATGTTTTATGGTATATGAGCCGTTCTTTAACAAAGTGCGGCTTACCCTTATTCTTTTGTGGTATTAATGGAACTTTTTTTAGGACTAAAGACATGAAACCATTTATCGATCAAGCCCAATGCTACGCCGCTCATCATCAAAATCCTAAGACCCAACAAACGCATTGGATAGGCGTACCGTTAATTACCTTCTCGCTCATGATTTTATTAGGCTTTGTTAAAATTGTAATCCCAGGAGTCTATCAAATATCTCTTGCCTGCTTAGCTACCCTAGCCTTATTAGTTTATTATTTTCGCCTCCAATGGGTTCTCGCTCTTGCTGTCACTCCCGTGCTTTTATTGCTCCTGTGGATTGCCAGTTTATTAAGCCATAACGGTCCAAATACCCTAGCCTCGTGGATCTTTATCATCTGCTTTATCAGTGGTTGGACCTTACAATTATATGGCCATTACATTGCCGAGGAAAAACCAGCTTTTATGGTGCAATTATCGCAAGTCTTTATCGCCCCGCTCTATTTAATGGCCGAACTTCTTTTTAAGGCAGGCCTTATGTCTTCCTTAAAAGAACAAATCCATGCGGGATTACACGAAGAAAAAAAGATAATTTGAATCCTTAGCGAATAAGCGAGATAAGCACGCTAGGTGAAAGCCAGCGGTGCTTAAAAGGAAGAAGCGCATCTTAAGCTAGGAGCATTTATCGTTTTCTTTGGGTCAAAAATCTAGTTTGCCAAGGCCCTGCATTCTTTAAGAGAAGTGAGGGCTTTGGATTTTAAAGCAATAATGGATCCGCGCATTACGTTTAAAATCTTGATCTATAGTTTGTTCGCTAATATCTTGAACCGTAAATTTCTCTTTTAGAGCTTCATCCAATTTAAATTGGCGGAAGTTAGTTGAAAAATATAACACGCCATCGGGATTTAATAAACGCATAGCCGCTTGGATTAAGGACTGGTGGTCGCGTTGAATATCTAAGGTATCGGTCATACGTTTTGAGTTAGAAAAGCTCGGCGGATCTAAAAAAATTACATCAAAACGATCGCGGCTAAGACGTAGCCATTCACGACAGTCATAAGCGATAAACTGATGACGAGCACTATCGATTTTGTTAATTCGAAAATTTTCTTCGGCCCATTTTAAATAAGTATTTGAAAGATCAACATTGGTCGTGAGTGCGCCAGCTAAGGCAGCATGCACACTAGCACTGGCGGTATAACAAAAACAGTTTAAAAAACGAGTTCCGGGTTTAAGCTTAGCAAAACTCAAACGCATCAAGCGATGGTCTAAGAAAAGACCGGTGTCGAGATAATCATATAAATTAACTTTTAAACGCGCCCCACCCTCTTCAACTAATAAAGAATGTTGAGTTTGATTCATTTTTTGGTACTGTTCTTTACCTTTTTGCTGTTTCCGTTGTTTGACGACAACCTTAGCGGCGGGAATCCCTAAGGCCCGCGGCACCACCTGAATAACATCAAGACTGCGCTGTTCGGCTACATGTACCGGAATACTAGTGGGAGCGGCGTATTCTTGCAACACGGCGTGATCATTATAAAGATCAATGGCATAAGCATATTCAGGAATATCCGCATCATACACGCGATAAGCACTAATATGATTTCTTTTAGCCCATTTTTGTAAATGTTGATGATTCTTTTGCAAGCGATTAAAAAGCATTTGCGCATGAGAGGACAAGGGGCGCTCTTTAGTGCCTTTTAATTCATTTTTCGCAGAAAGGTCAAAGCAATACAATTTACATTCAATAGGGCCATTATGAAGAGTATATTGTTTATTAGCCCGTAGGCCGATAGCCTTTGCTAGCATCACATTAGAGGTTAAAACCGCAGCTTGCCAACCTTGAAATTGGCTATGTAAGCTCTGGCCCAGTTGTTGGTAAACCGGAATTAATTGCGTTAGTTCTCCTAAGCGCTCGCCATAGGGTGGGTTGCACACTAATAAGCCTTGAGGGCTTAGAGCTTCGGCCTGTGCCATATCGGCTACTTTAAATTCAACTAAGGCGCCTACTCCAGCTAATTGCGCATTGGTTTGCGCCAAGGCTATGGCCTTAGGATCAGTATCGCTGCCTAAAAATTTTATTTTTAACGGTTTGACTTGCGCTAAAGCCTCGGCACGAGCTTTTTCCCATAAGCCTTCTTGGTGTTGGGCCCAATACGCTAAAGAGTGATCATGGCGTAATAAGCCTGGAGCAATATGAGCGGCCATCATCGCGGCTTCGATTACTAGGGTACCGGCGCCACAAAAAATATCCTGAAAATCATAGCCCTTGGCAGCCAACTCCGGCCATTTGGCGCGAATTAATAAGGCTGCTGCGACATTTTCTTTTAAGGGTGCAGCACCTGCACGTCCGCGATAACCGCGCTGATGCAAACTGTAGCCCATTAAATCTAAGCTTACGGTTAGGTAGCTATTTTTTAAATGGGCATGAATAAGGATCTCGGGATGCTCCTTATCGACAGTAGGTCGGGAGCCATTAAGTTTACGAAAATGATCAACAATAGCATCTTTAACCACTTGGGCACCAAACATGGTGTTACGAATTTGTTCGGAAGTACCATGAAATTCGATTGCAATAGTTTTATCCACCGTAAATACCGTTTGCCAATGGAAGTTGCTACAAAGCTGATGCAAGCCTTGCTCATGATCAGCATAACCACTAAAAAGAATTAACTGGACGCGATTGGCAATTCGCGACCAGATGCACAGTTCATAAAGGACATGCAAACTGGCTTCGCCATAAACGCCCTGAGGACTGACGCGTGTAATTTTTAAGCCTAAGGCCTTAAGTTCCTCTTCTAAAAGATACTCAAGTCCTTTAGGACAACTTACGAATAGGGAATAATTCATTTAATACAAGACCTTAAGTAGCGAAAAAGCGCAGTGGATGCGCCGGTATTTCTTTCTTTTAATTGATCTTCAACGGCCTTTTTAATTAATTGGCGCAATTGCTGCACATCGGTTTGATAAACATCAAGAAACTCAGTTAAGCTGTCTTTACCACCATTAATTAATTTATCCCGCCATAATTCAACCTCATGGAAACTAGCCGTTACCGAACTGTCTTCAGCCTCTAACTGATTATAAGCAGCAAGAATGGCATCAAAATCAGCAGAACGCATTAGCTTACCAATCAATTGAGCTTGCCGTCTTTTGGCGCCATGACTCTTAATCGATTTAGCATCCACAATCGCTTTATACAATTGCTCTGTGAGCGGCAGGCTCGCAAGTTTCGTATTGCTTAACTCAATTAATTTGATGCCAATTTTGCGCATATATTCGGCATCTCTCTTCTTTTGTGATTTACTTACTGGGTCTTCCATTATTGATACTTTTAGCTAAAAATTAGCCGGATTATACACTAAATAGCAGCTTACAGATACCACCACTACCGGCATATTATAAGAAGATGCTTAGGGCAAAAAGCCCCAAGCAAGAGGCTCTTATCTTTTATTTAGGCGATGCTGTAGGAAGAAAAGGATAGATTCCTGCTTCATCAAGAAGCTGGCGGGCTTTTTCCGCAATCACCCTATGGGCCTGGGTTGTAGGATGGATCCTATCCCAAAATACATAATCATCGCAGGATATATTTTCTTTATGGCTGGCAGGCAATAAACGATATAAATAACCCGTTGTAAGCGCCTCTTTAAGTTCTGGATCATTACTGATTAATTCCCAGTTAGTACTGTCTAGGTGAGGGTTTAAAGTCTTTAAATAAGATTGTAATTGGCTATCGTCTGGTTTTTTTAACCAACCGACATAGCCGCCTAAATAGCAAGCCTCTGTACTATTACTAAACCCATAATCATTTGCATGGTCTAAGGCTTCATTAAAAAAACTATATATATCAAAGTAGATGAAAGTGACTTCAGGATATTTATCTTGTAATTCCGCGATTTTAACTGCCAATTTACTATTATGACGTTTAACTAATTCATTTAATAAAATTTGGGTACCGTATTCCTTGGAATAGGGTGTACGTGCTAAATCAGGAAGGTTGGGAATAAGAAACTTATCGCCGCCTACTTTAATTAGGCGCTCAATGGTGCCTCCGATAGCATTAACCACTGCATCAGTAATTGGCTCAATATTAATAGGGCCATTGAGATAATTATTACCCCCAATCCAAATGGCAAAAAGGGTGGTATCTTTTTTCCCATAGGTATGCCAATACAAATAATTATCTAACTCCATGACTAAGGTATAAGGCAGGTGTTGCTTATAGGAAAGTACCGCACCTGCGCCACCTACGGCATAATTTTGCAAGCCTTCGGTATAATCGGCAGGAAAATACGAGCTATATAATTGCTCAGCCCAAAGAGTGCCATTAGAAAAATGGCCCTCATAATAAGGAGGAGAAACGGGCAAGGTTTGCCAAAGAAAGTGATACAGATTGCCATTATCAGAAAGGCTATCACCAAAAATGACCATCGTATCAAAATGTTTATTATCGGCGTAACTACATCCTGCACATAGCAAAGCAACAACAAAATAAAGTATTTTTTTCATCTGCGCTCCCTCGACATATTTCCCTAAATTTTTTTAGTCAGCGGGTATTAAGCCACCTCGTTGTTGACTATACGATTTGCGGGGCCTTGCGCGCAAGTAGCTATAACCAATAGCACAAAAATTATAAATAAGGATACCCAATAAAAATAAATGCAAGCCATTAATGGTCAGCTGGGTAAAGATAGGAATAGTTATTAACACACCTAAACAGCCGGAAAGACTTAAAATTAGGGTTTTCTTGAGCGGGATTTTATTCTTTTGTAAAAAAACCAGCGTAGTCAAGGGTTGTTGCATGGCCCCAGCGGTAGTCATAATGGGGAACGCGACTACGGGAGAAATATTCATTACAAACAAAACGCCCTGGACCATCACAAATAAGCCAACACCCACCGATGTTAAGGCACCGCAAATCACTAAGGCAAAAAATCCAATCACTAACTTCCAGGAGTGGAGTTCAGTTAACTCGCCGCCCACAGGTAGCCATTGGAATTGATGGGAAATGAGAAGAAAAATAATCACAGCAAAAGAACAAATCATGGCTAAACGAATAGCTTGTTTACTAAGCTGACTGACAACAAAACCGCCCAATAAACCACCAACACAGGTACCGGCTACTAGGGTAACGAGGGTGGTAAGATCCACGTCAATCAAGTGCATAAAAAATAAGGATTCTATCGTCCCTGGTATCACCTGGGCCCCATTATTCACCGCAGGAAGTTCATCATCGCGAAAGGTACCAAACAGCTTGGCTAAAGCCACATTACAGGCAAAGCTTCCTACGCCTAAAGTATCCGCAATAAAAGCCACCACACCACTAAAACCTAGTTTTAGATAGTCTAAATAAGACAAAGGTTGGGGGGGTTGCTGGCGTAATTTAAGGATCATTACAGCGAAACAAAATAAACTGAGCACTAAGATGCCTGTGGTAATTAAATAGATAGCCATTCTATTCCTAAATCAAAATTAACAAGGGTAATTTGTATTCATTGCTCATCCAATTTTCTTTTTGAAAAACTTGTTTATTTCGCAAAATATTGAGAGGACGCGGCCATTATATACTAATTTTTTTGTTCAGCAAACAACTATCGGGCTAAAAATGCAACTTAATGACAGATTTCCGAACAACTGATACACCCAAGAGAAGGGAATCTTAAAATAGTTTGATTTGTTTTTACTCCATGAGTAGCATATAAGCACACTAATGGCTAAGAGACCCCCTATGCCCAATGAACGCCAACTTATCAATAAATCGATTTATAATGAACTTACAAGCTTAAATAAAGAGCAAGTTAAACTTGCCGCCGAGCAAATTGACGTTCGCGCCAGTGAAGGCGTCATGCAGGAGGAAGCTCGGGCTCTCCCCCAGTTTTTTAAACCAGCGGTAGGTATTTATGCCCGCCTTTTAGCAAAACATCCGACCTTTGCTTCATCAACTACTGCTAAAGCCGCAGAGGATGAGGCTATCAAAGAGATAATTGCTGCGATAAAACAACGCTTAGCTAATTCTAAAGACAGGCTTAATCATGATAAGCTGGTTGGCCTGGAAGCTGCGCAAGAAGCCATCGACAAACCCAGTAAACGTTACCGCAGAGAGTATCAATCACATGGTCATAGTGCTTGGGACGATATTGGCAGATTGCATAGCGCCCTAAGGCTCCTACTTAATGATGCAACCATAAACCCCGCAAGCACCTGGAAGACCCCTTATTTTAATGGGAGTAGTTCCTATAAAGGCAAAACCTATAGACATTATTTAGCCTTAATTTGGAAAGGGGCCACCGAAGATAATATTGAAGCACCGATTAATTTTTCTGGCATCCCTAGTGAACAACTTAAAGAAGGCGCTATTGAACAGATCATCACGGCTTTGGCGCAATGTCGGCGGGAACATAATTATGATGGCAGCACCCCAGATTGGGAGCAAACTAAAAAACCATCTGATGCCCAACGTTGTGACATGGGATTAAGGGGGGATTTATTTGGGCAAATGCTCATTCACAACGAACACTACATGCAAACCCGCACCAAATTGAATATTGAACTTATTGAGCCTCTGATTAAAGATCTTCTCTTTGCCGAATTTACGCAATTAGCAATCGAGGCTAAAGAAAAAATAATTCATTATCTAGAAAATAAAGCCATTATTCTGGTGGATCCCGAAGCAGAAGAAGTTGAAGCCCTAAATAAATTTATTCGCGACACCAAGCTTATTGCACTGGAAAAATTATTAGCCAAAATTGCCAGTAGCGAAAATCCCGCTTTGGCTAAAATTCATAGCTTTTTGACTAAAATAAAAGAAAAAGCCGGGCGCGGTGATGTAGACGCCATCCGTGGTTTAAGTCAAATTATGACCGATTTAGACCGCTGGGTTAAATTAGAAGCCGAGTCCTTGCTCATGACGGAGCGTACCAATTCCGCCTCAATGGACTACATTAGACGCTTTGCCAATGAGGGGATTTCCCAAGTTTTTCATTCCCAACTCAAAGCTGCCTTGGAAGGCGATATAGAAGCACGGTCGCAAATGCTTTCCCAGCGTGATGAGCTAGTCAATAAACTTGAGGCCTTACAATACCGTTTAGATAACCTGCTTATTCAAACTATAGTTTTTCCTCAAGCCTCTTTAAGCTCCTTAAAAAAAGGAGAATACCGTCAGTTAATCACTCATTATGAAGGCAAAATTCTTGCTTTAGAAACCCAAATAAAAAGCATGATTGCCGCATATTTAGAGCAGCAGGGAATTGTACTTGCCCAACAATTTCCGCTCTTAGCGGACACCGGGGTGGCCAGCACCATTGAGTTACGAAAAAAGAGTTTTATTGAACAACAAAAGCAAGTCTTGGTTGATTTAGAAAAAATGAAAACAAAATTAGCTCGTTTGCAACTGCTTATTAATAACGACAGTGTAGATGCCGCAAATCTTAGGCCACATGCGCAAATGTTATTGGCAGCTTATCCTGATGAGCAAAAATATTCCCCTGATTTCTATGCGGCTTATCTTTGGAATTTACTCCTCGAAAAAACGCCCTCTGAACATTATATAATTGAAAATAGCGACCATAAAGAATTTAGTCACACTCTTGATTTACTCTTTGGAAATGCAACGGCAGGCATCCCTGGCTTAGAGACGGTCCAACAGCATTTGATCATGTATGCCTTTAATGTACAAAGGAAAAAACACATTGAACAAGGGAAAAAGGAATTATCCATTGTAAACCGATGGAAGCTTGTTGAAGAGTACTTAGCTAAAAAGGGTATTCGCTTAGGCGAGGCAGATAAGGTGCCTAACGACCATTTAATCACCGCCTATGAAACGGCCTATCAAGCATCAAAGTTGCCTTCCAAAATTTGGCTCACGATTGTCGAACGCAGTGGGCAACAAAAAGCTTTAGAAGACATGCTAAAGATCCCAAACGAAGAAGCGCGGGCACTAAAACGTAAAGAATCGCGTTATGCTGAACAAATGCTTGCCGCAGCCACTCATCTTCCCCTTTCTTTATATGGCGAGGTAGATGCGGAAAAACAAGAGGCTGCGCTTACGACCTGGAAAGCTGTGGCACAGTCAATATTTGTTAATTATCCAAGAACGAGCCGGCAACATATTGATGCCTTAATAAATTTCTTAGTGCAAACCTTAATGGTACAATTAGAAATTAAACAATTCGCCAAAGAGGATAAAGAGGTATTAGAACAAATTGTGAAGAAATATATGGGAATCGAAAACTTTTCAGGCTTTCCTCTGCCTTTTACGCCTAGCCCACCAACTACCGAAAATCAAATTGCTTGTCTCGCCCAACATTTGACACTCATGCTGACCACTTTAAGCCCTGCGGCCATTAAAACCAGTTTCGAACAAGGAATTATTCGCTTAATGGCGCGCGAGAAAGCCAGCAGTATAGTAACAGGGAGCGATAAATACTTAATTCGCCTTTCTAATTTCGAACCTTATAAATTAGTCATCACTACTAAAGAGGCCAATACTTATATTAGCTCAGCGGCCAAACAAACCGTTAATGTTGCAGGTCAGTCTTACTCAATTAGTACCTATCCCGACAGCGCCTTACACACTGCAGCAGAGCCACATATTAAGCATAAAAAAGCTATTGTCCCGGATTTAACTCTGGAGCAAATGACCTCCGTCGTCTTCCAAAGACAGCAAGCGGAAATCTATCAGAGCATTTATAGTGACGTCAATTTTTATGAAAGGGATAATACCAGGCTGGAGGCTCCTCTTACGCATGGGCTATTTCGCCCCGCACCCCCTATTGGCTTACGGAGGGCCATTGCTAAAGTAGACAGCCACCTGCGCGCTGATATCCGTCCAGGGTAAAAGATCAACCCTGAGGTGATTAAAGGTGGCAGCTGGTGGTATTGATACCTACTTTATTAAAGACTGTTCTGACAACATTGGTATTGAGCTTATAATCTTTTGTAGCATGTAAAACACCACAAGCGCCACTAGTAAAATTAGTAGTGGGTGTCCAATATTTCATATTGGCTTGCAGCATAATTTTATAAGCTACCCGAGTACCAAACTGATTAGATAGCAAATAAAAGGCTTTATTGAACACCCCACTGGCTTGATGAACGATATAACTTTGCTGATTGTTAGGTTCGAGATTCGCCTCGGCATAAGCCACTACATCCGCATAGGTACGTAGGCAAGAAGAACCACTACTATTCGCTAAGGGCTGACTCAAACAATCAGCCGAACTCCCATCGGCTGAGGGATTATTCATGTATCGTAAAGCAGTGCCCATACCCGGTGGAGTAATTGTTTCGCCAATTCCCCAAGTTAAAGTACTTTGGCCTAAATAGAGCTTTTTATAGAACAGCGGTAAAGTTGAAAGCAAATAAACTCTCGTCGCCTGCCCGGCCATATCAGACATCGCCTCATTAAGCGCTCCAGACTGATCATGATATTCTAATCCAGCATTTTGTTGGGTAAAGCCATGGGTTACTTCATGTCCGGCTATATCCAGAGCGACTAAAGGATAAAACTGCAGACCATCCCCAAAAGACATCGAGGTGCCATCCCAAAAAGCATTATCATATTGTTGGCCAAAATGCACCCGCATCAAGAGCTTTCCGGGCTGTCCGCGAGAACCGCGCAATACAGGTAACTTATACCATTGAGCATACATAGCAACAATAACATGACCGAAATAATAAGCATCGTTAGCAGGTGAATAAGCCCCATGAATGGGATCGCCCTTATTTTTGCCACAGAGATATTTATAAGGGCTTAAAATAGCGTCATAGTAATCCCATTTATGGCCCAAATTAACAAGCCTTACCGCGGGGCTATCCATCGTACAAATAGAGCCTTGTTTGATGACCGATAAAGCTGGCAGACCGTTTTTACCATAAGTATATTGCTTCGTTTTAACGTTTCCACCAGGGCCAAAATCAGCATAATGTTGAATATTATCCCATTGCTTTAAAATGGCACCTGTTTGCGCATTAATGATATAAAAAGGCATCGAAGGGTTACCCTCAGCATCTATACTCTTAAGCGACACTAAATAGGTAAGAACAAAACTAGCTTTCTCTTCGCGAATTTGCAGGACAGCTTTTTCTCCTTGAGTTGACGCTTGCGAGTAGCTGAAATAGTTAGTTTTGGCTATATCAATTGCCTGTTGGGCACTTAGTTGGGGCTTCGGGTTAAGCTTAATTCCACTCGCAAGATGACCGCTGACCTCTTCTGAGCCTTGAACACTCCTACCTTGTACAGTTTGCTTACTAATGATTACCTGTGACCCTATGACGGGGATACCATAATAGCGCTGCTGATAACGGATCATCGTCGCATTAGGCCCTTGCGTTGTACTTATTGCTTGTAATACATTAACTTGATTCGCTAAATTACGTGAGCCATTAGTACCTGTGCCTGCTTTGACATAGGCTTGCACGCTCGTTAAGGGCGCGTCGTATAAATCGACACTAGCCGCAAATATACTGTTTGAAAGGGCAGCAAGAGAAAAGAACATTGCATTTTTTAACACAGAAGCTCCAAACAAGTAGATAGTATTATTTTGGCACAACAATGATCTTATTGCAAACAAAATGAACAGCCGATTAACGAACTAGGATGCGACAAGGATAAATGATGAATTTAAAAAATATTTTCGGTGGTTTATTACTCGCAAGCTTCTGTAACCTGAATGCCGGACCTGTTACCCATTTTTTCCATTATTATCAGGAGCAACAGGCTTCTTTAAGCAATAGCCCAATTAAGCAATTGACCTTTCAGCAAAGCATAGATCATCAACACCCTTATGTGGGGCATTTTGCGCAACGTTATTATATTGATGAAAGTTTCAGTAATCAGCGCACGGATCCCGTCTTTTTTTATATTTGCGGCGAATCCACTTGCACTGCGCGGGCCTTAACTGGAGCAATTCGCGACTATGCCAAACAGCATCATGCCAAACTGGTGGCTTTAGAGCATCGTTATTATGGTGAAAGCCTTCCATTTAATTCCTTCTCAAGGGATAAACTAAAGTATTTATCCACTGAAGCAGCTTTAGAAGATTTAGCCCGGTTTCAAGAATATATGATGAGCAAGCAGCAATGGCAGGGTACCTGGATTGCCTTTGGTGGCTCTTATCCGGGTTCATTAGCTGCATATTATCGGCTTCGTTATCCGCAGCAAATTGCGGGAGCGCTTGCCTCCTCAGCTCCGGTTATGGCTAAGGAAGATTTTTATGAGTATGACGCCCATATTAATAAAGTAGTAGGCCCTCAATGTGCAAACCAGATGCGCCAAGTTACCCAAGTCATTGAATCATCTCTCCTTGATGAGAACCAATTTAACCAAATCAAGACGCTTTTTGCAGCCCAAGAGGTCAAAGACCCCACTGATTTTTTGTATTTAGTTGCTGATACCGGTGCTGCGGCGGTTCAATATGGCATGAAAACAGAGTTTTGCAGGTTTTTAGCCCAGAGTGCAAGTCCCTTAGAGGGCTATGCGGCTTTCGCAAAACAACTTTACCAACGCATGAATGTAAACGCCGTAGAAATGACCGCTCAAGGGGCGCTTAGCGAAAATCCTGCCGACTATCACAATGGGGCGGGCATGCGTCAATGGTTTTATCAATCCTGTACTGAATATGGTTATTGGCAAAACGCTAATCACGACCCCGCTCAAGCAAGCCGCTCCTCTTTAATTAATCTCACCTACCACCGCCAGATTTGCGAACGCTTGTTTGCCCTCCACGAACCCGCACCAACAGCAAGCCTCAATGCAAAGTTTTATTATCCCTTAATGGACAACACCGTGAGCAATATTTATTTTACCAATGGCGAGCACGATCCCTGGTCTTCCCTTTCGCTTACTGAACAAAATGGCAATGCAAACAATCCTAATTTTACTTATTATCTTATAAAGGGCGCTGCCCATTGCGATGATCTCCATTCCCCCAACGCGCAAGACTCCTTAGCCTTAAAAGCAGCCCGCCGCCAAATGGGTGATTTATTAATAAAATGGCTTAATGAAGCCAAGAGAGACAATTATTATCCAGTCCAGGAAGGTGGCTTTTAAATAGTTTGCAATGGGCAAAAGGTTAAAATATGGGTATGTTCACCCGTTTTAACTCAAGTTGTTATTGGAGGAGCCGCTATGAGCGATTTTCGCAGTGATACTGTTACGAAACCCAGTAAAGCCATGCTTGATTACCTGACCCAAGCGAAGCTTGGCGATGATGTGTTTGGTGATGATCCAAGCGTGCTTGAATTGGAAGAGATGATGGCCTCTTATGCGGGAATGGAGGCGGCCGTTTTCGCCCCATCCGGTACGATGACTAATCTCATGGGCATTATGGCTCATTGTCAGCGCGGCGATGAATACATTGTGGGACAAACCGCACATACCTACATGTGGGAAGGTGGGGGGGCTGCAGTTTTAGGGAGTATTCAACCTCAGCCACTAGATTTTGCAGAAAACGGCTGCCTCGATTTGCAAAAAGTGGACATGGCGATTAAGCCCACAGATGATCATCATCCCCGGACCAAACTCTTATGTCTTGAAAATACCATGAATGGCAAAGTCTTGCCCTTGGACTATCTAAATCAGATCAAGCCTTTTTGTCGCGAAAGGAAACTGGCTGCTCATTTAGATGGTGCCCGTGTTTATCATGCCTGCGTCAAATTAGGCGTATCGTTAGAAACTATCGCACAACACTTTGATTCTATTTCAATCTGTCTTTCTAAAGGCCTTGGTGCTCCGATTGGCTCTTTATTATGTGGCAGCAAAGCCTTGATCAAAGAGGCTAGACACTGGCGTAAAATGTTAGGTGGAGGAATGCGGCAAGCAGGCCTTCTTGCCGCAGCCGGTATTTATGCACTTAATAATAACATTGAACGCTTAGCAGAAGATCATGAGCATGCGCAGTATTTGGCAGCAGAACTAAGCACTTTTCCTGAGATTAGTGTTGATTTCAACTCCTTACAAACCAATATTTTATTTATAAAGGTCGAGGGCGATTATCCTGCGCTACAACACTATTTAGCAGGCCAAGGAATTCTGCTGCCAAAGCAAGCCAATAAAAAAGGGATGGTACGCTTAGTTACTCATCTGGATATCGGGAAAGAAGATATTAAAAAATTAATCAGTACGCTGAAAATATTCTACCATCATCCAAGCCACCATTAAGTTCACAGGCTCTGCTTGTGGCCCTATTTATAGTTGGAGCCAAGCCGCACAATAACTTTAGGCGGCTTTGGCAAGAAGTTTGATTTTTCCCTTCCGCTCATCAAAACGCTCCGCTTCTAAAATCACTAACTCATGTTACGCACATAAACTTGTAGTTTGACTAAAAAGCATTAGAATTCCGCCCTTAATTTTAGGGAGGGAATTAAATGGATATGCTTGATCTTTATAGTGATTATTTGATTTTC
>NZ_RZGQ01000210.1 GCF_003989735.1 Legionella sp. km772
CTCATTTAAATCACTTTGCTATTAAGTACAAATTGATTCTTAGAGCGAACCAGATTGCTTGGCAGGAGCTTAAAAATATGGCAGCTTAAAATTGACCGTGCGTAACATGAGTTATTAAATTAGTCAACACGAATGAACATCTGGCTGGCCTGGTCAACAAACAAACGCAGATACTTGAAGCAGCAAAAGCCAAATTCGCAGCCATCAGAGAAGAAGATCCCGAAAAATCTACCCCAACCCACGTGCGTTATAAAACCCATGTCCTAGGTACTCATGTTAATAATTTTAATTTTAAATTTATGATGACAGGCTGGGAAAAACCCTTCGTTTTTAGAGTAGAGGACCGCGATGAGCTCGATTTAGAACAACAGCTTTACTCTTATCCAGTTTCTAAATATTTTGCGGAGGATTTCGGCTACTTTATGTGGGGCTTTGTGAACGAAGACAAAACCATCGAGTATAAGCCCGTCTTTTTATCCCAATATGCCGAGCAAGGTAACTTAACTGAAATCGCTAGATCATTAAGAAATACAAATCCGAAACATTTTGCTGCAATAACGAGCCATTATTTCAATCAGCTTACTAATTTATGTAGAGAATTAATTGACGCAAAAGTCTATCATCCCGACATTAAGTTAACGAACTTTTTAATCCACGGCAACCGCTTAATCATTAGCGATAGGAAAACCTTAATCAACACTGAAAACTGTAAAGCGCATACCCTGCGTAGTACCCTGACCTACGCTCCTAAAGAATATGTAGATTGCGTGACCCCTTATCGTACTTTTAATGTAAAAGCCTATTTAACCTCCATCAATCTACCCCAATACATGGCCTATCAGCTTGGCATGGCATTAAAAGAGTTTTTAATTCTTACTCAACAAGATGATATAGCTCACGATGATTTTCGCGATCACAGCACTACAGCCGCGGATTATTTTAAAAATCCAGACCGTTCTATCGTCAATCTTTCTGCCCTCATTAATGAGCTAACGCGCGAAGATGCGGCAAAAAGAATGAGTATTTCCCAAATGCGCGAATTGTTGCATTTTCGTAATCACCCCACCGCAGTCTTTTACCAGGAAATTGAAAAACTTCTGCCTGCTTCGGCCTTAGGAATTCAAAAGGAAGTAAACGAGATCCAAGACCTACTCAAATCCAAATTAAAGGGTTTGGAATTAGTTAAAAAGGCTAATCTCATCTTTAATAAATTAAATGAAAGCGACTCTCCTGAACCACGTTTACTCTATTTAGCGGGACAACTAGCAAGTAAATGCTTTAAAGAAGGTTCTTACTCCTATTTTTCTAAGCTTTCAGATAAGATTGAATATGCGCTCTTAGATAAAGATTGGGATCTAGCACCTTGGTACCGAAAAATTGCTCATGTCCTTAGTTTTGGTTATTTCAGAGTTGATCGTATATCCACTGTGGACTCTATAAACCTTGATATAGATTTTAAAGGAGAGGAATTTAAAACCCATTTTGGTCAACTTGAACACATAGCACATTCTGAATTTAGTCTACTTGGCAAAAAACAAGCCCTTAATTTTGAAACCTTTATTTTTAACAATTTAGAAAAAATCCGGGCGGAAGAGGATCAGAAGAAAGATAATGAAGGAGATACTAAAGCGCTACCCGTTGTGAGTTCACCGGCACAAGATCATCTTAGCAATACTCCCACCCCCGAGGCCCTAGACTCTGGAACGGTGGTGATAACAGAGTCAGCTCCTGTAGTAAAGGCCGATCAAGAACAAGCTAAAAAACCCTCCATAAAATTGCCTGCAAAAGTGGAGTTAGCAAAAAAAGATGAAAAACCAGAGCTAGCCGCCAATCAGAACACCTTCTTTACCAAGGCGAATAAAAGGACTATATTCAAAACCTATAGGACCACTATGTTCCGTGGAGATGGCACCTTACCTGCTCCTAAGCCAGAAAAACCCAAACCTTCAGTAAAAGATATTTTTGAGCCGGTTATAGAGCTGGAGCTACCGACACACTCCCCCGCTCTTTAAATGTTGATTAAACTACTTAGTTGTCTAATGTGTTGACATCTAAATTTATAGATGTCAACACTAAATTACATTCACTCTTCATAAAAATCAAATATCGACAAGAAAGTAAACAAAAAATGTATTTACTTTCAATCAATTAGATTAAAATAATCTCGGATATAAAAAATATATAACATTATTTAATTTCTACACTACACTTTTTATTAAGTTAATTGTTAAAGGAGTAACGATGGCTACCTCTGCCCATACTATGCAAAAACAAACCATAGAGAAAATACCTCATCTTGAGGGGTTAATTAATGCGCTGAATCACACCCAAGCAGTAATTGAGTTCAATTTGGATGGGACTATCATTACCGCCAATAATAATTTTTTAAATACTATGGGCTATCGTTTAGAAGAAATTGCTGGTAAACATCACCGTATTTTTTGTGAAGAAAGTTATTACAACTCCCCAGAATATCTAGAATTCTGGCAAAAGCTTAATCGTGGTGAATTTTATACGGGTGAATTTAGCCGTCTAGCTAAAGGGGGACGGATTATTTGGCTAAATGGAAGCTACAATCCCATATTTAATGAACACAATAAATTAATCTCGATAGTAAAGTTCGCCACCGATATCACTGAACGGAAAATGCAATCCTCTGAATATGAGGGGAAAATTAATGCGGTTAGTAAGTCACAAGCAATAATCGAGTTTTCTCTTGATGGCATAATCCTCACTGCCAACCCTAATTTTTTAAAAACTGTAGGCTATGAGTTGGAGGAGATCCAAGGCAAACACCATCGAATATTTTGCGATGAAAGCTATACGCAATCATCTAGCTATGCAAATTTTTGGCAGAAATTAGCGCGCGGTGAATTTGATACTGGGGAATATAAACGTCTAGGGAAAAATGGTAAGGAAATATGGCTAAAAGCATCGTATAACCCAATTTTTGATGCGAATAATAAGCCTTTTAAAATTGTTAAAATTGCCGCAGACATTACTGAAGCGGTACAACGAAAAAAACAATTTGAAGATGTGGTTTTAAAAATTTCTAATGAGTTAGTTAATAATATTCAGGATGTAGCAGCACAAACCACCAATGTCGCCCAAGGCGCCCAATCCTTAGGAGCTACAACTGAGGAAATGAATGCTTCTGTAGAAGAGTTAAGCGCATCAATAGATTCTATAGCCCAAAACTCAAAATCCGCCGATAGCTTAGGCCAAGAAACCCAAAAAGCAGCGGAAGAAGGAACAAGCGCCATCTCTCAGTCAATAGAGGCCATGCAACTTATTAATGAATCATCTGAGGAAATTAACGAAATCGTCAAGGTTATTAGCGATATTGCAAGTCAAACCAACCTACTCGCTTTTAATGCAGCTATTGAAGCTGCTCGAGCTGGCGAGCATGGATTAGGCTTTTCAGTAGTGGCCGATGAAGTAAGAAAACTTGCGGAACGCTCATCCCAAGCAACAAAAGAAATTAGCAAACTAATATCAGTCTCTGTCAAACGTATCTCTAATGGGACAGCTATCTCAACTGCGGCCTCTGAAGCATTTAAGAAAATAGTTCAAGGGGTATCAAAAACAACACAAGCAATTAAAGAAATATCTATAGCAACCCAAGAGCAACAAATTGCGGCTAAAGATGTTGCAGATGCTATTCAACAAGTTGCTGAATCAACAGAAAACGCAGCTATTGCGTCTGAATCCATCGCAAATACCACTAAACTTCTGGTAGAAAAAGCAAATATCCTAAACAAAGCAGTTAATGATTTTTCTTAAATTTGGCTGGATTAGGAAGAATGATTAGGACATTTACTGATTAACTTTTTTACCTATTTAGAGTTCAGATCAACACCACATTCTATTTTAAGAATATGAGAAGTTACTGAGCCTCTCGCAAAAAATGTTTCTTTTTTTACCAAAAGGAAGAAAACTGTCTATAGTTAAAGATAAGATCAGACAAATAAGGAAATAACCTAGAAAAAATTTTTTTATCTAGGATATTTAGGGAGTTATTGTGATGCCAGTTCATGAGCGACGCCAACACTTTCGAATTGATGACCGTATCTATTTTAATTATCGTATCCTTGCCCCAGGTGAATTCTGTTCTGATTTAGCCATTACCAATCAACTTCTAGGGGAGCAGGGTAAAAAATTCATGGAAGCTGCGCACTATTTTCAAGATATCGATGGTCAACTAGCAGAATTAACGCAAGAGCTTGCTTTAGACAACCCAGCTTTAGCCCATTACCTGAATTTAGTAACTCATGTTACGCACGGTCAATTTTAAGCTGCCATATTTTTAAGCTCCTGCCAAGCAATCTGGTTCGCTCTAAGAATCAATTTGTACTTAATAGCAAAGTGATTTAAATGAGTT
>NZ_RZGQ01000211.1 GCF_003989735.1 Legionella sp. km772
TCAATTTTGAATAAATTATACTTGAATTGATTGTAAATATAAACGTCTGTATGGCTATAATTGGAGCAAATGAGAAGGGTGCTCAGAGATATTTGAACATTAATGCGAGGTCACACCCCATTTTTCAAAGCCTGCAATTTTGCCCCCATAATTTGGTTCCATTAAATAAACTATTTGCTTTTCACTCATTTTAAATTCGGTGCGTAATATATTTTTAAATTCTACTAAATTATCGGGTAAAATCTCAGGGCTACCATTTTTAAAGAACTTTCTAATCAGCTTGTTGATAGCCTTCATTTCATCACGTTGTTTTTCTAAACTTGCTATTTTATTTTCAATTTTCTCACCTGCATTGGGATCATCTGTTTGGATTGATGAGCCATCACCATAGGGCAAAATGAACTTTAAAATATTTCTAATGGATTTTTTTCTAAATTCAGTTATTGCGGTAAGTTTGGCATCCGCATAATTAGAAAGTTTTTGATTTCTTGCAACGGGAAAGTTTGCGGGTCCAACAACAAAACTCGATGCCACTTTTGCGTGAGCATGCAACCATGAATTGTACCCACAACTTAATTTTTCACGGTGTGACTTAAACCATTCGTCAACCATAACATCAAAATCCTTCCTTACCTCTGCTCCTCTTTTGGAGGCGCTACTAATTTCATTCAGTACTATATTTTTGTCCTTTAATAGGGCTTCTACGTATTCTATACGTACATTTACTGCTCTTTTATCAGGTGAGAACGAAGTGTTATAAAAAGCACGTTCTGCTATGGATTGGCTAATATCATTTAGAAAATCTATTGTGTGAGGAATACGTTGAATGAGTTCGTTTTCAATGTTTTTTACGTAAGTCATGATTTTATCCTTTTGTGTTTTAAACGTGTGTCTGTAGTAGACATTTATATAATAACATAATGCGTGCATATGTCAACAAAATTTTGTTGCAAAACATTGTTTATATTAATTTTTTAAGAACAATTAATATACTTAAAATAATACCACCGCCTACACCAGTACTTTTATTTGGTGTTAATTTTTAAAACATAAGACATCATTAGTCGTTGAGTTCGTTTTCTTTTCAAAATATCAAAAGTTTTTTGAAGCGGCGCGCCGAGCTTTCGAATTATTTTTTTAGCCATTTCCAGTTATCCTTATGTTCATTTATTCTTTGATATGCTCCCAAAATCGGAAGTCAAATAGTTAATCAATTGCAAGTAAAATCAAGTCCTGCTCTTCGTGCTGAAGTGCAAAATCACGTAAGGCATAATATTTATTAATTAAATAATCATCACCTTGTCCTGAAATTCCGTTAATCGAAAATAACGTGAGAATTACCCCTAATGCCTCTGAACTAACAATTCCATTAAAGCCATTTCCATCAACATAAATCTCAAATTGCTGCTGCAACGCAGGTGCAAGAAAAAAACCATCGTTGCTTAAATTGTAGAAATTCCAATACCCTCCGTTGTATTGATGGCACATAGATTTTGCAAGGTAATAAATAATATTTTCAAACTGAATGAAGTGTCTTTTTACATGTTTAGGAAGGAAGTTTAGGCGACTTTTCTCTAAAACGAGTTGCTTATGAATGATTATATCACTGCTCATTATTAATCCTTATTTGTGTTATAAACGTGTGTCATAGTTCAGACATTTATAGAATAGCATATAACCATAAATTTTCAACAAAATTTTGTACCGTTTTTTTGTTGAAAATTATTAGCCCCTATATTACAATGTAGTTAAACGAACAACGTAACTATTAAAACGTAAATTACGTATGACAGTATCAGCCATACAAATCTTAATAATTAGTGATTTTTATAAGTCAACGGAGCCACGATTCTAAGCGTTACCACTTGGCAAAATGTATATAAATCTAATTTTACAGGCGTTCAACTTGATATAAAGTATTCAGGTAAACGCCTATAAAGAACTTGTTCGCTCATTTAAGGGGAAATAATATGACAAAAGAACTATGCCCCATTTGTAGTGAAATGGCAGCACAACATAAAGAACAAGGACAACGTATTGCTATAACCAGAACAACTAAAAAAGCTATTGATAGCTCAAGCAGCAAATCCATCTGAACATTGCAATAGGCTACTATAAAATGAAAGAAACATTACAAATTACATTAAGAAAAAACAGGAGATCTGAGGATTTGATTCAGATCGCTCGAAAGACCAAAGGTGAAAACATTTCATACAGTTATGGGCAGTCTAACCCCCCATTGCCAGAAGAAGCGATTTTTTCAGAGGCCGAACTTTTTGAAATTTCATGGTTCGACCAAATGGTTAAGTTTTTTCATGAGCATCAAGATACTACTGCAACTGATTTAGAGCGCTACAGGCTCTTTCTACCAGAAAATTTTTATCAAGCCATCTATGAATTACACAAAAAATGCCAAGAACATAAAATTGACTATAGACCCGTAGACTCATTGCTTAAGTCCATAATTAATAAGATTAAAGCTACAGAAAAAAATTTGTATGAAAAAACGGGGATCACAAGTAATGTTTTAAGCGATATTAATTTTAAAGATCTGGCAGAAAACTCAGATAAACATAATTCCTCAACCTTATTGCTATTCAAAAAATTTATTGAACTTCCTGATTTTTATAATCAATTTAAACAAATTGCTACGAATGAATATAAGAAAAACCCCAATATAAAAATGGGACATTTTAAAGGGTATGCACAAGGCCACGCATTACCATCAAAATGGATCTGCGCCTGCGCCATAGATGTAATTACACAAAGTGAAAGTCCTTTTAATATTCTCAATTCAGAAGAACTCATTGATCTTTGGATTAAACCTAAATTACGCTCAGGGTTTGAGTTGTCACAGCTATTATCTAGGTTGAAAGGGATAAAATCATCCCCAGAGTTTATTAAAATTGTAGAAAATACATTCCATAATTTTTTATAAAAGCATTAAAACCGCATCAATAAATAAGGGATAATACCTACTTATGAAAAATGACAACAATAAACAGATCACTAACGCTCATGACCAGTTTTTCCGAACCGCAATGGCAGACAAGCGTGTTGCTCGTGATTTCTTACAGTCTTGGCTTCCCAAAGATCTCTATCAATCTGTAGATCTTGAAAAATTAGAAATCCAACCTCGCTCATACATTAATGATGTACGAAAAGAATCTGCGGTTGACGTCCTTTTTAAAACGGAAATTGAAGGCCATGAAGCCTATCTCTATTTGCTGTTAGAACATCAGTCAACCCCAGATAAATTGATGCCTTTTCGGCTGCTAAAATATATGTGTAACATTATTGACCACCATATAACAACGCATGGCACGAAACGTGATAAAATCATCCCCCTGATTTATCCTTTAGTCATTTATCATGGAAAGCGTAAATATCCATTTACGACCAATTTGGGTGATTTAATCAACGCTCCTCAATCTCTAATTGATCGATACTTTTTAAAACCGTTTCAACTTATTGATCTTGGACAAATCGATGATGAGACATTGAAACAACATGCATGGTCAGGAGTCATGGAGTTCGCATTAAAACATATATTTGCCCGCGATATTTTGCCCTTATTAAAACAAATAACGGAAACCCTTCACCAGGTTGACAATGCAGGTGGACGCGATTTTGTTGCAATTGTGTTACAATATTTATTAGAGCGCGGTGAATTAAGTGACAAAGAGGCTTTTTTTAGTCTTATCGACACCCAAATATCACATGAAGTTGGAGAACAAATTATGAGCTTAGCAGAACAATTGAAAGAAGAAGGTAAAAACGAAGGTAAACTTGAAATTGCAAAAAAAATGCTTGATGAAGGTTCTAACCTTGTGTTTGTTGCGAAAGTTACCGGCTTATCTCTGGATAAAATTAAAAGCTTACAAAAACATTAAATTTAATTCAGGAACATCTGGAAGACAAAGAGTTATGTGTTTTAGTATGACATTTATGGGTTAATTATTAGTGAGTATGGGGCATACTATGAAAGGAAAAAAACAGAAAAATAGAAGATTTCATTCAAGATTTTAAAAAAATTTAAATTTTTGAGTTAAGCGACACCTCACTTGGTAACGGCATATCAATTGTCCCAACCGCAGCCATTTATAAGGATAAAAATGGGAGCTGTACTTAATTTTATTATTGACTCGATACAAGAAATTTTTTTACACCCTGCACGATTTATAAGAAAAATCAAAAACTGCCCACAGATGCACAGAGTATTAAAAATACGGCATGGTTCAAATAACCCCTGTTTTAGTGAGCACTGAGCGTGCGTAATCCTGCCCTGATGTGTTATGATTTGGGCATGAATTAATGATTCAATTGCTCTTTAAAAAGATCTAGAGAACT
>NZ_RZGQ01000212.1 GCF_003989735.1 Legionella sp. km772
TTTGATTTTTTTGATGCAGTGTAATAATTTCGCTTTTTGGTCATTCTATTCCCCTCTTATATTAGAAGAATAGCTCTTAAAAATACCTTTTTTTCGTCTAAAAATCCGCGCCTATATCATACAAACTAGACCCTAAACAAATAAAAGTAAATACACTCATCAGGAAAAAGCCAATAATATCCATACGAATTATGCCACTTAGCCCATTTTTCATAACAGAAAAAATACAAAATGCTAAAATCATTAAAATTAAAACGGAAGCTGAAAGTTCAGGGAACATTGTGTTTGAAAAAATTATAATTCCTTTAACATAGGTAGAACTTAAGATCATTAATGAAAATAACAATATGACTCGAACAACATTCCCAATACTACGCCCCAAGTACTTGTCAAATAAAAATGAAACACAGGTTGAATCAAACTGCTTCCACTTCGTTGAGGTGGTAAGAGCAGCAAATAAAGGGGAGAGAAAAGCAATTACAGCCATTGAAAGAGCCCAATACCCTTCTGTATAGCCTAATGAGCACATTACAATAAGAGCCATAGGGTTAATTTCTGTCATCACCAAAGTTGCAACTAAAGGGAATACTTTAGTTTGTTTTCCGGCAGTAATATATTCTATTTGACTATTTGCTCGCCTGGCTTTGAAAATAAAAACAATAGCACCCAAAAAAGAAAATATTAAAAACAAATTAATCACTTAGACCGGCCTTGTGATCATGTATTAACATATTCATGCAATTCACCCCATTAATAATAGACAGCTCATGGCTCAAATACTCTTCATAGCTATTATGGAATACTGAGTAGAGGGTTTTCTCTAGAATTGTTTTACATGTAGAAATAGTTTTTAATGGAATGGTGTGTACCACCTCTTGTTTATCATTTTTTAGAATCAGTTTTTGTAAATTATTACTTGAAAACTCAACGGAGGAATGGTCAAGAAAAGTCAACTTATACCCGTATTCAAATCCATTGGGATGGGTTACTGGCATTTTGCCAATCATTTCAACGCGAAAACCCTCATATAACCAAATTTTATTACACGATCGGTTGCTAACTTCTTGTACAATAGTATGCTGAGGAAATTTAAATAATTGTAGACAAAAATCGGTGTCATGCGATAGTAAATCAAATCGAGCAGAAACATTATCCGTGTAATCTTCAGGCACAGCTCCAATTCTATATACTTGATAATAATCGGGTATTTTTTCTTGGTTTGCTATAATTTCCTTAAGTTTTACAAAACAAGGGGTAGCGTGCAGTGAAAATCCAACAAATAATTTTTTCTTTGTTTCAAGAGCAGTTTTTTTCATCGCCTCAGCCTCATCGAGGGAAACACAAAGCGGTTTTTCAGTTAAAACATGACTGCCAGAAATCATGGCTAAACAAGCATAATAACAATGACTATCTTTATGTGTAGCAATGATTGTTAACACAGGATTGCTTTGCCAAATTAATTGGATATCATTAACGACCTGAATATTTTGTGTGTTTATTTTATCCCCTTCAAAAATATCAAAGGGGTTATCATCCTCCAATAATCGATGGAGAAAACTTGCCCGCTGATATTCATTATGATCAAAACATATAACTTGCTCAGCTAGGCTACTGGCGTATCGCGTATAAGAAGCCCCCATTTGCCCCAGCCCAATAACTGCAATCGTTGATATCACCCTGTCTTCTCCAACAACTAATTGATATAATGTTTAAAAAAATAGCAAGAACAAGGAGAATTATATAGTTATGGCTATCGAGATACCACAAAATCATATTTCTGTTTCCTGTGCCAAAGAGATGCGTGAGATAATTTCTCCCTTGTTTGATGTTGGAATATCTTATTTTGAACATGTCAGATTATATAATAGTGGTAAGATTGCTTGGCTTTCAACCGATGATCTTCGTGCTGAATCCATTTTAAAAAATGAGATCGCCGGAGCCTTAAGTTTTGACTTTAATAGGCTACAGTTAGAAAGGTATTTATTTGCTGAAGATATTGTGGCCACTATTCAAAGTTCTACAATGAGAAAAATTGCAGAGAAAAAACTAATTGAATCCAGGGATAGCTTTGATATTAGAAACTTGTTTCAAATAGTATCTGTAAAAAATGGGAAATATGAAGCCTTTGTTTTTGGAACAAATGAAAAAAGCACGTTTTTAAAAAGTCACTATATTAAATCCATAGCCTTTTTGGAGCAGTTTATCTTTTATTATTATAATAAGGCTGAGAGGCTAATCAACCACTCAGAAGAAAATGCCATTCAACTCAAAGACTTGCAGATCAGTACAGAAACTCTACCTGAGTTAAGCCCTTCTTCCTTAGCAACCAATAAATACTATTTTGACTTACAAAATAGAACCGAATACTTAACAAACAAAGAATTTGACATTCTTCGATTAATAAATCGGGGATATTCTCGAAAACAGGTAGCCGATCATTTTAACTTAAAAGTGAGCACTATCGATTCATCAATTTCAAATGCAATTGAAAGGAATAATGTCTACAATTTGAGAAATATGTTAAATAAAATAAATAATAGTACTATTAAATTTTCTATGGGTATTAAGTTCTGGCTAAACTTTCTTTATATCTATCCCGCGCCATAGGGAGATTGTTGAACAGAGTGAGCAACGGTAAAAATCTGATCCTTCATTACTATACCAACTACCTTCCTCTGTTAGGCAATAAAAATTGAAAACCTTCAAACCCGTGAAATCCCTTAAACTATAGGCTCCCCTGGTCATGTAAATAAAGTGCTAAGCGCGTTGGTATAGAGCCCTTCTCCCAATTGCATTTATTTTTAATCCGTTTTTATTGTGTAAAAATTATAGGCACCATATGCAGATAACTCTTTTTTTCTTCCATGAGCTCCAACTAAAAAGAGTAAAATTTTAAGTCAATTTCTGCTGCATCAAACTAGGAATGCTCTCAGTGAAACTGCTAGCCTCATGCCCTTTAACAGCCCCTGAAGAGAAGGGGATTGGACGCCAAAATAAGCCTATTTGCCCACGACTCACCTTAGCATCTCTATGTGGAGTTTCCCTAAGCTCCAAGACTGTTGTCTCTTTTAACCAGTTAAAAACTGCTTTACCGCCATCAAATTGTTCCGGTTTAAATAACTCTTGCACATAGGCTTCAGACAATTTTTCCGCTATATACTGGTGAAAAAGAAAATCAACAGTGCGTAAGTTTGGTTTATGGCGATTTAAAAACAGTAGGGCTTTTATAACATTAATAGAAAAAGGTCTGAGAGCTTTGTAATCATCATAATAGTGTTCAAAATTACTCAGCTGGAGTGTCCTCCATTGGGCAACACCAGCAAAATCGGGTCTATCACCATGACGTTTCCTATCTCTTATTCTTGGTAAAGGCCCGTAGACAGCGTCCAACTTTAGTGCAAAACCAATATCGATACAGATAGGGCTACCGTCTATTTGTGTTAATACGTTACGAGCTCCTACAGCATCAACAATCACTCTACCCGTACGTTTATAAATATCAATTAATATACTTACTATTTCTACATCATAGGCTTGTCTACCGACAATAAAGGGCGATAACCAACCATTGTATGTTCTGCCATTTATCCTTCCTGAAAATTTTCTAGCAGGCATAGACGGATTGATTTCATTCCAAATTTTAATGGAGCGTTCAACGGTATCCAAACTGGCATCCAGGTAGAGCTGCTCATCTATAGCAGGATCGGTTGGCATGGGTGTAATTGGGAATTTGAACACCCCCAGCCTACGCCCCGTTGTTTGCTCAATAACAAGGTAAGCCACATTATAAGAACCTTGTCCTAAAAATTTAAATTCGTAATTCATCAGCATCCATTTGTAATTTAATTAAGCATAGGTGGTTATAGAATAGATCAAAAAAAATAAAATAGTCTAATTTTTTAAATTAAACTATTAATCTTGGAAGATCTATGAAAACTAATGGGGCTTCATTAGAAAGAATTCAGCTGAATTATGCTCAAGGTTTTATCTTGCTGGCTCGAGAAAGAATTAAATTTTCTCTAGTACTAAACTACGCGATTGAATAAATTTGATCAATTAGCTAAAATAACCATCACTCATTATAGTGATTGACGTTGATCTAAATTATGGCAACAGGGCAAAATGAAATTTCATCTAACAATGTAAACCCTGAAATCCCACCTTCAATTATTCATTTTATCTGGATTGGGGGGACTATTCCTGAAAAATATTTATTAGACTCTTTGTGATATAGGCGCGGATTTTTAGACGAAAAAAAGGTATTTTTAAGAGCTATTCTTCTAATATAAGAGGGGAATAGAATGACCAAAAAGCGAAATTATTACACTGCATCAAAAAAATCAAA
>NZ_RZGQ01000213.1 GCF_003989735.1 Legionella sp. km772
AGATAAAAACTCATTTAAATCACTTTGCTATTAAGTACAAATTGATTCTTAGAGCGAACCAGATTGCTTGGCAGGAGCTTAAAAATATGGCAGCTTAAAATTGACCGTGCGTAACATGAGCCCGTAAGTTAAAAGAAGGGTAAGTAGTTCAATCTTTTGATCTACTTTAAGATCTGCAGCAGCGATGAAATGAATCACACTTAGTCCTGAAATGCTGGACTGAATATTCGGGTTCGCCCCAATTTTAAGAAGTCTTTCTACCAAATCATAATTTCCCTCCCAACAGGCAAGCATCAAAAGAGTAGGATTCTCTTGGAGATCTTGGTTTTCCATTTCCCTGGTTTGTCCATTAAAAAATAAAAGAGGGAGATCCACTGTCTCAGAATTTAATTTACTTATTTTAGGTTTTAAAAAGAAGCTTTCCTGCTCTACATGTATTAACCCTCTCAAATTTATTGGCCATTTTTCAGGCTTTTCATAAAAGGATGAATATTTTAGATATATATCATATGAATCAAGCCAAGTATTTTCAGTTCTTAAGAAACGATGAACATTAATATCAAATTCATAATCATCACCATAATAAATTAAAAGCTGCCTACCTGGTTTAATGTTATTTTTAGCGATATATATTATTTGACCATTTTTTAAAGCACCATAAACATTAGCTATAGATTCTGAGGAAGCAGAATTTACCATTGCCGTCCAATTGCGCTTTTTATGAGCGTCAATCGCTTCTCCTTCGGCATCGTCATCAAGACGATATACATAATCCAACTTGCCCTTTTCAAAAAAAGAAAAGGGCTTACGCTCTCCTTCATAGGTTCCTAATACCGTGCCTTTTTTTATAGTAACATCGCCAACATTATAGACGCCTAATGATTTACTAGCACGGCCTAAAAGCGCTACTGAACCTATGGCTAATGACTGTTCAACTGCTTGCTTCTTTTTATCCTGGGTGGGGATATAATCGAAACCCTGCTTTTGCGCCCAAGCACTGATTGCCTTCTGATCAGAAATTGCAATTTTAACGAAAGGGTCGACGCCATTTAACTTCTGAACTTCTTCCTCCAAACTCACAGGTCTAAATACTTTAATAGGGTATTCATTGATGTCTTTTATAATTAATTCATAATGATTAGCAGGAAGAAGCAGTAGGAGTTGTTGCAAGGCGGAAGGATTATAATCATTTAAATGCTGTACTATAGCCCTACCGTTAGCATCTCTGGTTAATAATATCGTCAAAAAATCTGATTTTTCTAGACGCATTAATAGGGTAATAAGATCAGAGGGGAAATCGATTAAGAGGTGGATTAACTTAACTCCGCTTTTATTCTTAGCTATTAAAAAATTAAAAAGAGTGTTGTCGGGTAAAAATGTGAGAAATTTGCATAAATGCTCAGGCTCAGCACAAGCATAATCCAACAGAGTGTTGCCCCGGCTATCGGGGATAGCTAAACTACTATAAACATGTTTTTTAGGTAAAGCCTTTAATAAGACTAGCGCAATCTCAAGTGAGTGGAGGAAGAGTAGTGTATCGCCATCACTGTCCCTTTTTTTTAATGTTTCTATGATAATTTCGCTACCTGCGTAGTCTGATAAAAAGCTTTCTAAATAGTCAGGGTAATATTTTAACTCAATGATGTGTTCGTATAGCTCAGTTTCATTGATGGCCATTAAGACACCTTGTTATGTACTAATAAATATAAATTATATTATTTATTATAATATAATTTATACATTTTGAGTTATATATTTACTTAATTTTTAAGTACAGCTAAAGAGCTAAATCCATGGAAGCTAGTGCTAAGAGGTGAATCAGAGATAGAGAGTTATAAATGATAAAATATTAAATATACAGCTAAGGCCCCAACCGCTCAGTGCAATCTAACTGGTGTAGAACCCCAAATACCAATGAATTATTCCTTTTCCCCAAAATAAGTAGATGAGTCCGGCAATACATAGGAAGGGACCAAAGGGGATAGCAATTATTGGGCGAAATTAATCACCAATGTCCTGGTAAATTAGTCCAGCTAATTGTTTTCCATGTAAGCGAATTTTCTGGTACAGCATCCTGTTTGGAAGGACAACTAGATCTTAAATGGATCTCTAAAGAGCTTTTAAATCCTAATGATTTTCCCGAAGCGAACTCTGCAATTTTTAAATTATTTTCCTTCATCGAGTTACTAGAAGCAGTTTAATCCATTAAATCGGTCAATCCTTTTTTGCTTGGTATAAAGCCACCTCCTGCTTTATAGTTTTTGCTAAAGGGTACTTTCCTTTCAGTAGGTAATGTTGCCTGAGCCTACTCGTGCACATCAACTCAGAGTCGATTAGGTCTTTGCTGTTTCCTTTTAAAAAGGATTTAAAAAAAGTGGTCGTCAAGACTGTTTTTTTCTTTTTTATTTGGCTACTATAGTTGATTTTCATTCTACCCATCCAAATTTGCCGCTGTGGATAATTGTCAATAGCTACAACTCTCAAAACACTAAAAATTAAATGAAAGTACGCAAAACCCCTTGTGCTTATTGATTTATTGTGATTTTTTCCACTCAAATATAAGCCAAGATATCCACAATTTCTGTGGATAAGTCTGTGCATACACCGTGATTTTCGTTATTTATTGGCCTCCTAGTTGGAATGCTTAGAACTGTTCCAGTGTGTTTGCAAGAAAAATTAAATTAAGGCATGGCGCCCATGCTATCGCACCTGTGGAACAGTAAAATGGTCTGGTTTATGAATGCTTGCGGTTGGTGCGGGGAGAAGGATAGGGCTAAGAATTGATGTAATTAAAAAAAACAGATTTTTAAAGGGCGAATTTTTAAAAAGACGGAATAATTCCGTTATTGAGGTACATGGGTTTTTATAGAAAGAAGCTTATTCAAGAAAACGTCCTGCCTATAAGGCTATTATGCGTGTGAATAAAATTAAAGCAGAAAGCTGTATGCAAGGGGGCAATTATCCTTTAATTTTATTCCGAGGAGACAGGCCGCATCACTGTGGTTGTGCCTCCTCCATAATGTGCTCAAATAATCCTCATAAGACCTCCGCTTCCTCACCCCTCGACCTACAAGAAAGGCCTTGTTTTTGTGGGGATATTGCTCTCTATTTCTGGACATTTCCATGCTTAAGTGTTCTTTTTTTAAGGGAATTAATTAATTTTTGCATGTATTTGTTGGTAATCATTGTATAATTTATTATATTTTGTTTAATTGCATTTTTCCATGACTACTATCAATCAAATTAAAAATTACCTTGACTCTTCGCCCGCTGATCTAAGTCTTCTTGGTCTCCCTCTTCCGCGGTGTACAGAGGTGTACCCAGGGGATAATTGGGGATTAGTGGGGGAGTTTTCCTTATTCGAGCTTGCTAGTATGCAAGGCAGAGTAGAGCACCTAAAAGCCCTGCCTTGGAGTAAGGAGGCTAAAAGAAGGACGGTGCAACGAGCCGACTTCAGTGCGATTAGAGCGGCTGCTTATAACGGTCATTTGCCAACCCTACACTACTTATTAGAAGAGGTGGGCTTAAGTACGGAGGATAAACTAGAAGCAATTAAATGGGAAAATTACTTTGCGATTAGAGATGCTGCTGGAAAGGGTCATTTGCCAACCCTGAATTATTTATTAGAAGAGGTGGGCTTAAGTACAGAGGATAAATTAAAAGCAATTAAGGCATCTGGCTACGCTGCGATTAGATGGGCTGCTTCGAACGGTCAATTGGCAACCCTTCAGTACTTATTGGAAGAGGTGGGCTTAAGTACAGAGGATAAGCTACAAGCAATTAAAGTTGATCGCTACCTTACGATTAGATTGGCTGCTCAAAATGGTCATTTGCCAATCCTGCACTACTTATTAGAAGAGGTGGGCTTAAGTACAGAGGAGAAGCTAAAAGCAATTAAAGCGGATGATTACTACGCAATTAGAGAGGCTTCTAGGTGTAAACGTCACCCTATCATCAACTATTTTCTCACTTTTGACGCGGGTCTTGCTTACCTTGAATCCCATGACCAGGAAAACGGACAAACGTATGTTTATGCGTTTGTAGCTGCACAACTCGAGGGATTAAAGGGGCGTAAAGAGGCCTATGAACAAACCCATCCTGCTGGTGTTTTTGATGTAGAGGCCGAGGAAGCGCGCCGCTGTTTTTACCTGCTTCGTAATTTAATCCGCCGCGGTGTTAGACGCGATTACGCCGATGCAGAGCCGAATGTTGATGAGCTAGGCTTTTTATTAACGATTCCGGCGGTAAAAAACTTAGCCCACCAAGAACTTAATGAAGGTGGCTCTAATGAACTACTGCGCCTTGCTTGTCACCTCGGCAATAGCGATGCGACAGTCTTACT
>NZ_RZGQ01000214.1 GCF_003989735.1 Legionella sp. km772
AACCAAAGGCCGTTGGGAACAATTTTGGGATCGTATTAATCAAGCAGGATTAATTGGTCTGGCAGAAATTTGCTAGTTATTTATAAGAAGCAAGCAGTACATTAATTCGAGGTCATACCCAACCCATGAGTATCTTGAGGCTGTTGATAGTTATTTTCCAGCGGCTAACATCGAGTACTATTATTATGATCAATTAGGCTCAGCTTATAGTGACCAACCGAATGAACCAGAACTTGTTAAGTTGCCACGTTATGTTGAAGAGGTAGAGCAAGTAAGAAAAGCACTTGGATTAAATCACAATAATTTTTATTTGTATGGACAATCGTGGGGTGGGTTATTAGCTATCGAGTATGCATTGAAATATCAGCGAAATCTGAAAGGATTAGTCATTTCGAATATGATGTCTAGTGTCCCTGCCTATAATACTTACGCTGAAAAAGTATTAATGCCAACTATGGATCAATCTGCACTCGCTGAAATAAAAAAATTAGAAGCAGCAGGTCAATATGAAGATCCTAGATATCTCACATTGCTAAAAGATCATTTCTATATCCAACATTTGCTGCGTATGCCAGCTAATAAATGGCCTGAACCAGTTGAGCGTTCCTTTAAACATCTTAACTCTAAAGTTTACATTCCAATGCAAGGACCTAGTGAACTTGGAGCAAGTGGGGCCTTGATAAATTGGGATCGTTCTCGAGATCTTAAGAAAATTACTGTACCTACACTCGTTATGGCAGCACGCTACGATACAATGGATCCTAAACATCTTAAATGGATGGCGGAACAGCTGCCAAATGGACATTATCAATATTGCCATAATGGAAGCCATCTAGCGATGTATGATGACCAACAATGTTATTTCAATGGGTTAATAAACTTTTTAAAAAAATAACGTATGGTTATGTCCCATTAACAGATACTTTGATTGCACTACATTAACATTTTTTGAGTTGGCCCCTCAGCGCAGCGGTCTTAATGTGGGGCCTTTAAGGAGGCAAGTGTATCATCTATCCATCTTAGAAAACAAAATATTATTTTCCCGATTTAGCACCTAATTATGAGAAAATAGCATGTCAAAATTAGTAGGATACGCTCGTGTCAGCACGAGTGACCAGGATGTTCAATTACAACTCAATGCCCTAGAAGCCGCAGGCTGTTCAAAAAATAAAATATTTATCGATAAAATTTCAGGTGTTCGTACTGAAAGACCTGGATTGGATAAGTGCATGGAGGAATTGGAATCCGGAGATACTCTTTTAGTATGGCGATTAGACCGATTGGGTCGTTCAATGGCTCATTTAGTGACTTTAATTGAAGATTTAGGAAAGAAAGGTATTGGATTTCGATCGCTCTGTGATGGTGCTATTGATACCACAACCGCTTCAGGTGAGCTAATTTTTAATATTTTTTCATCATTGGCACAATTTGAACGACGATTAATTCAAGAAAGAACTAGGGCTGGCTTAGACGCTGCACGAGCTAGGGGTCGAAGTGGGGGAAGAAATAAAATTGCGTCAGATAATCCAAAAGTACTTATGGCTAAGCGCATGCACAAAAATCATGGTATGAGTATCAATGATATCTGTCAAACTCTAAAAATTTCTCGAGCGAGCTTTTATCGTTATTTATCTTTGGAGTAAATGCTTGTTTTTGTTGCATTTATTGCATCATAAATGAATGTTACCGCAGGGGTTATTTGGTAAGTTATTTGATAAGTATTATAATCCGAATAAAAATGGGTTATAATTCACCAATATAGTTATTTGGAAGTCAGTATGTGATGCGCTTAAAAGAATTAATACAAAAACATGGGATCTCATTAAGGCCTCCCAAAGCAGTTGGGCTCAAGCCAGAAGAAATTGAGGTAATTCTATCGTACCCTATTTTTCAGAAATGTGCTGCTGAAAGTGTGGTTAAAAAACTCATTCAGCATCTTTGTGAAACAAACGTAAATAGCATCCAAATTGAGTATTTATTTAATGAAAATGGAGTGCTTTGGAATGAGATACAAGCTGATCTTTGTTCGCCTATCATCACTTCATTTTTCCGTGATTGCGACTATGCGCGCAAGTATGAACGAGTATTAGAGCCCAATGTTAGCCCATTGACTCAACCTCTACTGGAAAGAGGAGACTTCTTCGATTGCAAAATGCGATATGAGCTAAGCGAATTAGTAACAATAGGCATCGGTATTTTTCTTGCGGAAAAATCTAAAAGTAATAGCATAATTTTGGATGAAGACATCATTAAAAAACATTTTCCACTTTATTATACAAATCACATAAAAAAAATAGCAGAACTTCATTTACAAGGGAGAACTTCAATGCACTCTTTCTATTCACAAGGCAAACCGCTGGAGATGCTACAAGCAGAAAAATATTTAACTAAAAATCCAGCCTTGAAATCAGAAGGAACAATTGAATATCTGAAAAAAACGCATCAACAACTAAGAGGAAAGTTTGATATTCAGCGTATTATTGGAGATGTCTATATTTATTCCGAATTAATAAAAAAAGAACAGGAACTTCCTGATTCATTGAAAGCTGAATACCATTGTGCAACGGAGATTTATTTAATGTATCTCATTGAATTGGCTGAAACCATGTATGAGAATGGTGATAGTGAAGTCTGTTCACTTGATGGGGTATTTGATGAAAAATATAAGAAATTTTTTTCGACCGAATTTGATCCTTCTGTGTACACAGATAAAGAAGAGTTTGAATTTTATTCTTTCGCGAAACAAGGAGGCGAAGCACTATTGCAAAACAACGACGGTATTTTCACCTTTGCAATATCTAATCTTTTAGGACATCTAAGGCTGATGAATCCAGCAAGAGTGATGGAGGGGGAACATGGAGCTATTTATACTTTTCTTAAGGATTTTTTAAGCACAACATCCCCAAAATGTGAAATTTGAACCAAGGATAATTTACACTTTTCATTTATGTTGCCTAAAATTGTGGCAGAATGTTCATTGAGACCACTAAATATTGCTGAAACGCTAGAGCTAGCTGAATGATTATTGCTTAGAGTACCTTTTCGTTCCATTGCTTGTCACACCCCTACATACGCCTGGTAAAAACAGGAAATAAAACCCAAATTGATATAAATCCCTGGTGTAAATAATCGGAATCGAATCTCAATCTTTGCTACATTTGCTACATTGAAACAATTTAGCCTTAACTTGCAGGATGGACACTTCCAAAATCTTTACATGATCAATAAATACAATCGATTAACTCCGCCTTTCTCCTAGTAGCCACACCTCACAAATGTAGCAATCTTCATGCTACTTAATTGCTACAACAAGCTACACTTTTAAACCACATTCCTCTCTAGAGGAATAATATTAATATTGGTCGCATTTTGCTTAACGTTCCATATATCATATTGTGATTGCAAATTAATCCACATATCTATACTAGTATTCAAAAATCGTGATAATCGTAAAGCCATCTCAGGACTAATACCTGCATGTTGATTTAATAAGCGAGACAAAGTAGTTCGGGTAATTCCAAGCCGATCGGCGGCCTCAGAAATAGATAAGCCAGTACCATCGATGAGCACATCCTTTAATATTACACCAGGGTGCAATGGTTCATGTATCATGATAACCTCCAAAAAATATCTTAATCAGTGATAATCCAGATAATCGACCAAAATAGCATCAGCTCCTTCAAATCCATAAATAATCCGCCAATTTCCATTTACTGTTACAGAATAGTAGCCTTTGTAGTTACCTTTTAAGGAATGGAATCTCATTCCTGGTAAATCAAGGTCTTCTGGTTTTGAGGCAGCATCAAGCAACTGAAGAATGATCTTCAATTTATTTTTATGCTTCACCTGGATCCCGGAAGTTACCCCATTCTCGAAAAACAGACGCAGCCCTTTATGTTTCCAGTTTTTTATCATATGTATAGTGTAGCGTAACGGTTTACAAAGATCAAGTGCTATGTGGATAATATCACTAGAGTACTCCCTTTTGATGCCTGTCGTGATCTTGAAGCACTTACACTTTTAGCTATCAAAGGATGCCGACTGTATAATTTGATAGAACAAAATCACATAGTCTAAAATCTATTGGTAGACAGTCTTGGCTTTCTAACTTTCAAATAATTCTTCTATGGTCGATTGCATCTCTTCTTGACTGGGTTTTGCATAGCGAAAAATTTCCTTAATGGACACATTCCCACTAGGGAGTGTAATTTTTATGGTTGACAATAGATGTTAAAACGGTAATACTAGCTTCAATTAAAAACCTGTTAGGTGCTATTGTGGCAAAGTATTATCGAGTCATATTTGAAGAATATGATATG
>NZ_RZGQ01000215.1 GCF_003989735.1 Legionella sp. km772
TTGATTTTTTTGATGCAGTGTAATAATTTCGCTTTTTGGTCATTCTATTCCCCTCTTATATTAGAAGAATAGCTCTTAAAAATACCTTTTTTTCGTCTAAAAATCCGCGCCTATATCATACTGCCGATAAAAAAACTGCTTTTGTTTTAGATGTAGGTATAGGGCCAAATATTATAAATACAAAAAATTATAATGAAGAATCGATAGATAATGGCATCACTATTCCTAACCAGGCTTACCATGGGAAGATGCAAACTGTATTTAGTGCCGCAGTAGGTGCAGGGGTGCGATTTAACAACGTTTGGCGGACTACTTCATTTGAAGTAGCTTATAAATACTTCTACCTCAATAAAGCAAATTTAGCTCCTAGAGATGGAGTACTTAATGGTCTTTCCACCGGTAATATCAATGCGAATGCCTTAGTTCTCACTTTAGTTGCATAAGTAAGGGATTAAAATGAAAAAAATTATTTTTATTTGTCTGTTTATTGTAAGCCAATTTGTCTTTTCTACGCCCATTGATACGCATTTATTAAATGTGAGCGTTCAGGGTTTAAACTTGTTGATTACACCTAAAAAAGCCACAAATTATCCACTCGCCGGGATAAAAATTTTAAGCTCAGGCTACACTGTAAGTGGTTGCACAAAAAAAGCCAATGGTTATTGCCGGTTTAAAATAAATAAGGGTAAAACTTCCCAATTAACCCTGTCACGCCCAGGAAGGGTTCGTTACATTATCTGTCTCAATGCCGTTAACCATCTACAATGTCAAAATTATGTTAGTACGGCAACAGGTAGCAGTGCTTCTAAAATCTATATTGGGAGTACAGGCTCAGGTGGCACAGGCTATGTTACTTATTGTCCCTTAATTAACGGTAACATTGATACTGACCAGTGTAAGCTAGCATCTACAGCTTTGACTGGTACTTCTCCCTACTATTTAAGTATAAATAAAAGTGCAAAAAAGATTTATATCACCGAGTCTTTCGGTTCAACAGTAAGAACTTGTTCATTAAATTCTCAAGGAGCAATTGTTGCACCCTGCTCAGATTTCGCAGGCTTTACTACCACGAGCGGTGTTTATTATAACCCGAAATTTAATAAACTTTATGTTGCCAATACGATCCAAAACAATGTTTCAGTCTGTACCCTCAATGCCAACGGGACTATTGCCTCATGTAGCCAAAAAACAGGTTTTCTTACTCCTTCAGATATTACAATTAATGATGCAGGGACGCGAATCTACGTAAGCAATAAAAATGATGGCAGCATTGCCATATGTAATCTGAATAATGCTGGTTCGATTACTACTTGCCCTTACAGTACCGCACCGAATTCTTTTAATAATCCGGATGGTGTGGTGATTAATTCACTCACTAATAAAATATATATTGCTAATAATAACTCCGATGCTATCAGTACTTGTAGTTTGGCTGCTAACGGCAGCATCAATCTTGCCAGCTGCAGTCTTTCAAATCCAATCTTCAATTTTCCTCGAGGGTTAGCACTAAATGCAGCAGAGAAGAAGCTTTATGTAGCTGAATCTATATTGAACGGAGTTATTGCTGTTTGTAATTTAAGCCCTGCAGGGAGCATAGGTACTTGCACGAAATTGGTAGACGGATTTGTATTTCCAACAGGGTTAACACTTAACTAGGCTACACTGCAGTTTGGCAACTGCTTGCCAAACTGCAGTAAGCTATAAATTAATACCGAATAATCCAAGAATCAAACATGGCCTGTGCTGTAGGTAAGCTTAAATCATAATCTTTTTCTAAAGCCGTATAACTCCAAAGGTAGAACTCTTTTTGCGAGGAGTCTCGGGCTAGGAAATATTGCGTTTTTTTGAATTCATTGCCATTGTACTGATATAAAATAGTCACATACATCCCTTTAATATGCTCGGGATCACTGGGTAGGGCTAGGTTGCCAAAGTCGATAACCTTGCCTTGTTTACTAAGCTGTTCTGTATAATCTTTCACTAAATCACTGATCGAAACTGCTTGATTACCTAATTGGTTTGCCGTTAACAGCTCAATTTTAATTACCGTAAAAAAAGCTGGGGTATCTTTAGGGCCACTAAAAATAACACCCGCTTTATCGGTGCTCGTATATAGCCAATCATAGGGGTATTTAAGGGTGTAAATATTATTAGCTTGCTGGTAAGTATTACTCAGGAAAACCGGCTGTTTACCTAAGAAATAATCGCAAATATGATAAAAAATGAGGACGAATATGAAGAATAAAATCCCTTTAATCAATGCTTTCAATTACTTATCCTTATTGATGATTTATTGTTTTTATACTATTTAATGGTATAAAGGTCTCTACTCCATGTTCTGTTTTTTGCCGCTCACCTTTCCACGCATGGCCATAAACCACTTCATAGCTAAGCGGGTATTTGGCATTTTCGGTTTTTAAGTGCTCATAGTGTTCTGCAAAAAGACGCCAAGCCCTCTTACCGGTTAAACCTTGATTGCGAGCAGGATTGATATTACGAACGCCTTGATTTTTTAAGGCGCGTACTAAATGAGTAACACTCTCATAATGCGCTGTCAAAGATTCCATATCCATTACTGGGTCTAAAAAATACTCGCTTAATAAACTATCGCCTACATCATGCATATCTGCAAACGAATTAACATGCTCATAAGAAGAGGCGCCTGCCCAACAATTTTTTAATTCTTTAAAGGTGTCGGGACCTAAGGTCGTAAACATAAAACAGGCATTAACGTTCATGACCCGATTTAATTCCCGCAGAACCTGTTCTAAAGGATTTCCCCAATGAATCACTTGATTAGCAAAAACCAAATCAAACAACCCCGTTGTAAAAGGAAGCTGTTTCATATCGCCAGCTACTAATGACCATTTACAGCGCCAGCTTTGTTTTTTGTGCGCTTCTTTTAACATAGCAGGAGCAAGATCGAGGCCGACTATTCGTGCCTTTGGATACATTTTTGCCAATTCACGAGAAAAAATACCAGGACCGCAGCCTAAATCAAGAATATATTGAGGATTAATTTTTAAATACTGTAAACGCGCTAATAAACGTAACCCTATTTCATGTTGTACTTTAGCAGCTTTTTCATAATTACCTGCTTGTTGATTAAAAGCCTTGCTAATTTCATTAATAACAGACATTATAAGGACCAGGAAAAGTTAAGGAAAATCCAACGCTCATGCGCCACAAGCTGCTTAGTATAGCACAGAGAATACGTCTGCCTTCAATATGTATATTATGTAACCAGTTTCATCCCACAAGACTCGCGGTCTGTGATTTTTGTATTGCCCTATTCCCTAGTTTAGGACCTTCTTGTAAATATTGTGCCTTTCCTTTACCGGATGAGGGGTATTTAATTTGCGGCCATTGCATCAAACAACCACCCTATTTTAATAACGCGACTATTGCTTATTCGTTTGAAGAACCTCTGCGCGGTTTGCTTCACCGTTTTAAATATCAAAATGGACTTTATTTAAGCTCACTCTTAGCCCAGTTAATAATAAATGCCTGGAAGAAACAACCTTCTACCCCGCAATGCCTTATCCCAGTCCCCATGCACCCTAAAAAAATAAAGAGCCGCGGCTTTAATCAAACCATTATCATAGCTCAATTGTTAAGCAAACGCTTAAAGATCCCGATTGACTTTATCAGTTGTCAAAAAAAACTGCATACCCCAGCGCAAGCAGAATTAAATGGTAAAAAACGTAGCCAAAATATTAAAAATGCATTTTCTGTGGCTCCTAGTTCCTATAAACACATTGCCCTTATTGATGATTTATTAACCACGGGAAGTACGGTGAATGAATTAGCCAAAGTTTTGAAAAAATCTGGGGTGCAACAGGTGGATATTTGGTGTTGTGCAAGAGCCGTGAAAAAAACGCTTTAAGGCTTTTAATCTTTGCAAGCGCCCAAATTTGGCTATTATTTAAAATGAACCCATGGACTAGTGGAATCATATGGAACAATTTATAGATCGTCACCAAGCAGGTCAATTACTGGCAAAGCGGTTAAAAGCATTTATTAGGGAACCTAATTTGCTGGTCTTAGCCTTACCACGCGGCGGTGTGCCAATAGGCTTTGAAATTGCAAACGCCTTATCAATTCCCTTAGACGTATTTATCGTACGCAAACTGGGGGTTCCAGATCACAAAGAGTATGCGATGGGCGCTATAGCGACAGGGGAAATTATCCTTTTAAATAACTCATGTTACGCACGGTCAATTTTAAGCTGCCATATTTTTAAGCTCCTGCCAAGCAATCTGGTTCGCTCTAAGAATCAATTTGTACTTAATAGCAAAGTGATTTAAATGAGTTT
>NZ_RZGQ01000216.1 GCF_003989735.1 Legionella sp. km772
AATTAACTAAAAATCAGATGAAAAGGCAATCTATTAAGCGGCTCAGAAAAAATGCTGGATGGGATGATTCTATTTTAACCACTATCTTATCTCAAAATTTTTCATGAGGTGACCCTGTATAAAGAAAATAGCTTAAGGAAATATTACCGGTGAAAAACTAGAAAGAATGGGAATAACCCGCAAATCTAAATTTGCGGGTTTGCAAGAATTATAATTTTTCAGAGTGTTGTGCTAAATATTCAGCAACCCCTTGAGGAGATGCTTTCATGCCGGCATCACCTTTTTTCCAACCAGCAGGACAAACTTCCCCATGCTCTTCGAAATATTGTACAGCATCAATAGTACGCAGAAGTTCATCGACATTACGGCCTATCGGCAGATCATTCACAATTTGTGCACGAACCATACCTTGAGTATCAATAATAAAGGCACCACGGAAGGCAACACCAGCCACAGGGTGCTCAACCCCATAAGATTGGCAAATGCTATGAGTCATATCAGCCGCCATAGTGTAACGAACCTGGCCAATTCCGCCATTTTGTACTGGAGTATTGCGATAAGCGTTGTGAGTAAAATGAGAGTCGATAGAAACAGCAACCACTTCCACATTGCGTGATTTAAACTCATCCATACGATGGTCCAGGGCAATTAATTCAGAAGGACATACAAAGGTAAAATCTAAAGGATAAAAAAATACTAGCCCATATTTGCCTTTTAAATGCTCATGTAAATTGAATTTATCGACAATTTCGCCATTTCCTAGCACAGCAGCTACCGTAAAATCAGGTGCTTTACGACCAACTAAAACGCTCATCTCATTATCTCCGTTAAAATGCAGGAACTTAACCTGCTTATTATTATTGCTTACGCGGCAACAGCATCACGCAGTATAGTCTCTAACTCACCTTGTTGGAACATTTCGGCAATGATATCCGAGCCGCCAATTAATTCCCCTTTCACAAATAATTGGGGAAAAGTAGGCCAATCAGAAACTTGCGGCAACATTTGGCGAATGTCTGGGTTAGCAAGAATATCGACATAGGCAAAATCAACCCCACAGGCTTCGATACATTGAACCGCACGAGCAGAAAAACCACATTGGGGCATCTTAGGCGTGCCTTTCATATAAAGAATAATTGCATTGTCTGCAATTTGATTTTTAATTTTATCTAAAGTATCCACGAATGCACCTTAATGTTTGAAATAAAATGTAGCAATTATGGCGAAAACATAATAAAGCCGCAACTAATGTTTGTCTTAGGAAGCAAATTACATTTAGACCACAGCAAAATGAGCTAATATTATACATTAATTTTATAAAAAATAATAATCTAGCTGAAAATATGCGCGTTAATCACAATTTTTCCACAGATCCGCATTAGGGGCTCAACCATAACTAAGCGCCTCATCTGCATTACAACTAAGCATCTTGCTTATTAATTAACGTCAAACCCAAAAACCGGCCAGAAAATCCAGTAAGTGTGGATTGAATATCATGCTCTTCCTGCTACACTTAACACACTTTAATGTTTTGTAATTAGGGAGAATAATCATGACCTTTACTTTACCAGAACTACCTTATAGTAAAGATGCTTTAGCACCACATATTTCAGCAGAAACACTTGAATACCACTACGGCAAACATCATCAAACCTATGTGACCAATTTAAACAAACTTATTGCTGGGACTGAATTTGAGTCAATGAGCCTTGAAGATATTATAAAAAAAGCTAAAGGTGGTGTGTTTAATAATGCGGCACAAGTCTGGAACCATACTTTCTATTGGCATTGTCTAAGCCCTAAAGGTGGTAATGAGCCTAGCGGCAAATTAGCCGAAGCTATTAATAAGCATTTTGGCTCTTTTGCGAACTTTAAAGAACAATTTACCCAAACCGCCATTACCACGTTTGGTTCAGGATGGGCCTGGCTAGTTCAAGATGCGGCTGGCGACTTAAAAATTATCAGTACCAGCAATGCCGGAACACCCATGACAGAAGGACTCACTGCACTTTTAACCTGTGATGTCTGGGAGCATGCTTATTATATTGACTACCGGAATGCACGCCCTAATTATGTTAATGCTTTTTGGGCTTTAGTAAACTGGGAATTTGTAAGTAGCAATATGCGTTAAAACTTAAGACAGCAGGGAGAGAGTTAATGGCTTTAATTACCAGTTATAATCCCATGCCCATTACCTTTACCCATGGTAAAGGTGTATGGTTGTATGATGAACAAGGCAAGGAATACCTCGATGGTCTCAGTGGAATAGCAGTTTGTGGATTAGGTCATGCTCACCCTGAGGTCACTAAAACTATCCAAGAACAAGCAGCAAAACTTCTACATACATCCAATACCTTCCATATTAAAGAACAAGAGCTGCTTGCCGAAAAGCTTACTAAAATGACCGGTATGGAACAGGTATTCTTCGCTAACTCTGGCGCCGAAGCCAATGAAGCGGCAATCAAACTTAGTCGCTTATATGGTCATAAAAAAGGGATTGAGACACCATCGGTAATCGTCATGGAACGTGCTTTTCATGGCAGAACTATGGCCACTTTAACCGCCTCAGGAAGCCGGAAGGTTCAAGCCGGTTTTGAACCCTTAGTGCCTGGTTTCATCCGCGCACCGTTTAATGATTTAGATGCCATCCATACTATTGCCGCCAATAGAGAAGATGTGGTTGCTGTAATGTTAGAACCCATCCAGGGTGAAGGCGGTATTTATGCAGCAGAGGAAGGCTATCTACGGGCGGTGGCCCAACTTTGCGAACAGCATGACTGGTTATTGATCTTAGACGAAATCCAAACAGGTAATGCCCGAACCGGAAAGCTATTTTCTTGCATGCATTATAGCATCCAGCCCGATGTCTTAACTACGGCTAAAGGCCTTGGTAATGGTGTACCTATTGGCGCCTGCTTAATGAGTAAAAAAGCCATTGATTTATTTAAACCAGGCAATCATGGCTCCACTTTTGGCGGCAATCCTTTGGCCTGTGCAACCGCATTGACCGTACTTGAAGTTATTGAGCGTGATAAAATTTGTGAACGCGTGACTAAAAACAGCAGCCTCTTAATGAATAAACTCATTAATGCGCTGGGCGAGCATCCCAATGTAAAAGCGATTCGCGGCAAAGGGTTTATGATTGGGATTGAATTAGACAGGCCGGCCACCGATATGCGGACCCTTGGTTTAAAGCACGGCGTTTTATTTAATATTACCGCCGATACTGTGGTTCGCCTCTTACCGCCCCTAATTATCAATGAAGAAGAAATAAGTGAGTTGGTACTTAGGCTCACAACAACCATTAATGAGTTTACAGGCCATTAATTATTGCTGGTTTTCCCCTTTGATTTGCGCGTTAAATTAAGCGCGCAAAGCCTAAGATGGAAAACGTAAATGGTTTAAATAACGGCTAACACGCAGGGCTTCATTAGTAAAAAGCCAACTGACCTCTCTATTCAGTTCACGATATAAGCTATTCTTTGAATTAACGAAACCAACTCCCGTTGCCTGTTGAGCATTAAGTAATTTCTTCCTTTTTTTATTGGTTAACAATAAATAATTACCCAATACCCCGCCATAGGGTTTCCTAAGACTTAAATCGCAAAACTCTTGGACGTTATTATGTCCTGCTACTAACAATAAAGCCTCGCCAGGAAGACTATCTAAACCTTCATAAAAATCCGGATTTAACGTTAATAAATGATAATGCTTAATGGGCTCACAGGCGCTTAAGGCATTTAATAAAGCTTGGGGGTTTTTTACGGCAATTTTCAATTCAATAAATAAATGTAAGGAGGCGCCATAGAGGGCAATCACTTCCGCTAAGGATGGGATTTCAGGCACTAAGGCCCTTAATTCAATAAAATTTACCTCCTCAATATTGACCTCTTTTTGCCATAAACGACTTAAATCGGGATCATGATTAATGACAAAGACTCCATCGGCTGTTGCATGGACATCAAACTCTATCCCCCAACAGCCTAAATCTTGGGCCCGTTGGAACGCTTGGTGGGTATTCTCAAAAATACTCTTGTTATTATCATGAGCTCCACGATGAGCGATCAATAGGCCGTTATTGGCTTGATAAGCTGAAGGCCTAACCCGCGGTAAGCTTGCAAAAATGCCATCAACAATCTTTTCGGTAAAATCAATTAGCACACGTAGATCCTCATTTAAAAAAATATCTTATTTACTCATGTTACGCACGGTCAATTTTAAGCTGCCATATTTTTAAGCTCCTGCCAAGCAATCTGGTTCGCTCTAAGAATCAATTTGTACTTAATAGCAAAGTGATTTAAATGAGTTT
>NZ_RZGQ01000217.1 GCF_003989735.1 Legionella sp. km772
TCTCCGCATCGCTGCAGATTGAGTGCAGTGATCATTTTCAGTGAAATCACTGATCGATTTCGAGTGAAATAGGTGATCGTTTAAAGTGAAACGAGTGATCGAATTCAGTGAAATACGCAGTCCCATCTGTTGCAACGCAGCTTGGAATAAAAGCTTGTCAACTCTACAGTTGGATGCACAGCCATCGGTTACCTGGAGAAATAAAGACAATGGTCAATAAGCATAAGGAATTGGAAACCGAAAATAAGGAGCTTCGCCGACAATTGGCTGTAGCTCTTCAGGAGAAGGAAATCTTAAAAAAAGCGGCAGCATACTTTGCGAAGGAAGCGCGGTAAAGTATGCGTTTATCAAAGAAAACAAAGAGCGCTTCAACATTGCACTGATGTGTGGCTGTCTTAAAGTCTCACGGAGCGGTTACTATTCCTGGTGTAAGCATAAGCCTGGCAAGCGTGAGCTGGCTAATGCCGCATTGGATGAGTCTATTCTGACTGTTTTCAACCAGCACGAAGCTCGCCTTGGTGCAATACGAGTGACCAGAGACTTGCATGGAATGGGGATTGATTGCACAAAAAACAGGGTAGCCAGAAGGATGAATCTCATGAAAATTCGGGCTAAAGGAAAGCGTAAATTCAAAGCGACTACTGATTCCGCTCATGCTAAACCGACTTTTGAGAATCTCCTGAATCGTGAATTTAGGGCAGAAGCCCCAAATCAAAAATGGGTAAGCGATATTACCTATGTTTGGACGCAGGAGGGTTGGCTTTATTTGTGTGTATTCATCGACTTATATTCTCGTGCAGTGATTGGCTGGTCGATGGGGAATCGAATTGACAGTAATCTTGTCTGTAATGCATTAATGATGGCTCTCTGGCGGCGAGGTTTCCCAAAAGGTGTCCTTGTACATTCCGACAGAGGCAGTCAATATGCATCAAGAAAATATCTGGCATTGCTTAAAGCCTATCAGTTAATAGGTAGCATGAGTCGGAAAGGAAACTGCTGGGATAATGCCTGTGCAGAAAGCTTTTTCCATACCATTAAAGTAGAGCTCATTAATGGCCTTCTCTACCTCAGCAGGGAAGAGGCAAAACAAAGTATCTTTGAATACATTGAAATGTACTACAACAAGCGAAGGAGGCATTCTACGATCAATTACAATACGCCGGAGGAATTTGAGAAACTAAACTATAGTTTAAGAAAAATTGCTGTCCACTAAAATGGGGTCGGATCAGGGACCACCTTTACCTGATATACGAAGGGACTTTTGTTGCCACAAAATATCTTGTGCAGTTAATGAGCATAATTCAGACACTCGTAACCCTGTGTCAAGTAATATCCAAATAATCAACTTTTCAAGCATTGTTTTGCATGCTTGGGTTTTGTCGCAAAAAGTTGTCTTCTGAGGTAGAGTTTTCACTTTTTCAAAGAAAGGTCACCGATGCTGAACTTCAAGTGGCGTCCTTTTAAACAAGACATTATTTTGAAGTTAGTCAGATGGTATTTGGCCTACTCATTGAGTTACCGTGATGTTGAAGAGTTGGCGTTGGAGCGCGGACTTAAGGTTGATCACTCAACCATTAACCGCTGGGTTATTGCGTATGCTCCCAAGCTGGAAGAAATATTTTGCAAGCAGCACAAGCGTCCTGTTGGTAGTTCCTGGAGGATGGATGAGACCTATATAAGAGTAAAGGGACAATGGATGTATCTGTATCGTGCAGTCGATAAGGAAGGCAATACTATTGATTTCCTGCTATCAGAAAAGCGCGATGAGCCAGCAGCACGGGCATTTTTTAGTAAGGCTATTGGTTCGAACGGCCTTCCAGAAAAGGTAACCATGGATAAAAGTGGTGCCAATAAAGCAGGTATTGATACCATTAACCTCCAGCTGTCGCTACTTTTCATGATGAGCGGAATATTCCTTCAGATTATCGTGAGGCAAATCAAATATCTCAACAACATCGTGGAACAGGATCATCGATTCATCAAGAAAATCACAAAACCCATGAAGGGATTCAAAGCATTCCATTCAGCTAATTCCACGCTGGCTGGAATTGAGCTTCACCATATGCTTAGAAATGGACAGCATTTTCAGGCTGGAAATCAATCCATCTTTGAACAGTTTTATGGACTCGCAGCATAAACTCGCCCAGCGTTTTTCCGTCTTGTGCCTTAAAAAATCTTTGCGACAAAACCTTCCGCTTTTTTATCTCGGTTTTTGTGGTTTTTTACGGTTGGCCGAGCGCAGGCAATTGCGCGCTGTGATTGATTGTTTTAACCTAAATTTGTTTTGCTATATTGATTGCTGGGTTTTTAATTCAAAATACAGACTCCGATATTCAGCATAAGAGATTATTTATAAATGCAAAAAATTATTACAACGCACTTGGGATACGGAAAATATCTATCCCTAAAAGCATTCCTAAAAAAGGTTGGTCATGGATAAAGAGATCATGCTGACAACTTCCCGTTTAATAATTTATTCGCCTTCATCTCAAGATTTTAACGAACTTTATCAATTACAATCGAATCCTGAGGTTATGCGATTTATTGGCAATGGCATACGAACGGAAGAAGAAGTATTGCAAGGGCTGGAAAAGGCAATAGGACATCAAAAAAAACATGGGTTTAGTTTGGGATCTGTGTTTAAAAAAGACGGTTTGGAATTTGTGGGCAGAGCAGGCTTAATCTACAAAAATTATGATGATAGCCAACCTGAAATAGAAGTTGCCTATGCACTGCTTCCCAAATATTGGAAACAGGGATATGCAGTCGAATTGGCTTTAAGCTTAATCAATTGGGCGCATACTTCACTTTTTATTAGCAATATAATAGGAATCGTTAATCCGGAAAATCTCAAATCAAAAAAAGTATTGGAGAATACTGGGATGAATTTTTTCAGAATGGATCAATATGGCGATAAAAATGTTGAAATTTGGACTTCTCCACCCCTAACCTAATATAAAAGACAATAAAAATTATTTAATGCTAACCCCATTGCCAGTATGGGCTGGATATGCGGTAAAACCCCATAACATACTTCCAACACCAACATGGTGCATTACCTTGGTGATGGGAGCATGCTACGGAATATCAAGCTTTTTAAAGATTAAACAGAAAACCCGTAATGTGTCCCGTTAGGAAGTTCTACATCAAGGCGCAGTTTTCCTCCTGTCGCTTCAACATAGCGTTTGAGAGATGAAAGTTTCAAGTCCCTCCCGCGCTTTTCCATCTCAGCCACTGTGGGCTGCTTAATTCCAAGAGTTTGGGCAACTTCTACTTGAGTTTTTTGTACAAGCTCGCGCAATTCAGCCAGATGAATATTAAGCAACATGTCCGCAGCTTTTTCCCGAGCTTCTGCAATAATTTCTGGTTTTTCCTCTGCCAAAAGCTGTTCAAGAGTTCTAGCCATAATGGTTACTCCTTCTTAAGTCGTTCCAGATGTGCCGTAAACTCACGGTCAGCAATCGGGATCATTACATCATAAAATCGTTTCTCTTTACCTGTCTTGTTGCCAGCACAAAGCAAAATTCCTCTCCTTGTAGGATCGAAAGCGAAAAACACCCTAATCGGATCGCCTTTGCTTTGAACCCTAAGCTCCTTCATATTGTTGTGGCATGAACCATTAACAGTGTCTGCATGTGGCCTGGACAGCATGGGTCCTTTCTCCTGAAGTACAAAGATTGACGCAAGTATGTCGGCTCTGTTGGTATCATCTAAGGCATTAAACCATTCATCGAAAGTATCTGTCGTTTCGATTGCCCACATGCTTTCATCCTATTTCAAATATAGGTTATATACTATATAGATTCAAGCCTATAGTCAAGAAATTTGTTGCCGCAGTATGTCCTGGCATCGTCAACTTAACTTTTGCGTTACACTGCGCTTTATTTATCTGGTGAAAAGATGTTGGAGCAAAAGCCGAAGAGATATCGTTATCCTTTAGAGATAATCAGCATTGCGGTATGGAGTTATCACCGGTTTAATGACAGTTACCGAGATGTTTCAGAGCGGTTGCTGTATCGAGGGATTGAAGTAAGCTATGAGACAGTCCGTCAATGGTGTATCAAATTTGGCCCTCACTTTAAGGATGTGATTAAGAAACGAGAACCAAGGCCATCCGATAAATGGCATTTAGATGAGCAACAACTTCGCATCAACGGCGAGATTTATTATTTACTCATGTTACGCACGGTCAATTTTAAGCTGCCATATTTTTAAGCTCCTGCCAAGCAATCTGGTTCGCTCTAAGAATCAATTTGTACTTAATAGCAAAGTGATTTAAATGAGTT
>NZ_RZGQ01000218.1 GCF_003989735.1 Legionella sp. km772
TCCTGGCCTATGGACTTGTGGATAAGCCATTCTGAGAGTAAGGTGAATGAACTAACAAACCGGGAATAGCTCTTATTTTTCCTGAATTTTGTTCCAGATCCCCGGACCTAGCTAACTCCACCCCGGGGAACTTTGCTTCCTGTAAGGCTCGAGCTGCTTTTAATGCTTGCTGCCAAAATTTGCTTTTATCTTTTAATGCATAGCCTTCTGCATAAATGTTTACTCGCAAAGATGGGAAGGCTTTTGCGAGTAACAACTCTTTAATCTCTAAATGGGGAAATTGTGTTTTATCATGGGCAAGTTCATTAAGATTAATGGCTTGCTCAGCTACCTTCTCCATAACACCCGTTTGTGGATTTTCGCCATATAGCTCAAAATCAACATTTTCTGTAGGGAGTGGGAAGCGAAGATTTATAGCTCGCGCTAATTTGCGGTATTCCTTTCCCGTACCGATAGCATCATAATATATGGCTTTGCCCCTTTTATCTTTTAGGATACCTAAATAACTACCCCAGCGAGGACGATGTCGACTCCGTGCTAATAAAGCCGGAGTTCCGGAGGTCTCTATTGTCATTTGATCCACCAAATAACGCTCGCCCTCCTCTAACCAAACAACTTGAATCCTCAATGCCTCAATTAGATTCTGTTTAGAGCTCGTTTTCAGAGTAATCAACTCCTGGGCTAAGCTAGACCGATCTTTAGGTACCTTATTTGGATCCCAATAGGGATTAGCATAACTAAAGAGACTGAGGAACAATAACATACCAATAAAAATGAACCGCATGATGAATACAACTCCTTTTGATGCATTCATCAATCATACTGTAATTTTAATTAATTCCAAGGAGGATTATTACCAAGAATTTGCAGAGGATCAAAACCTAGACTTTGCATGCGACTCCATTCTTTCTCTAAATATCGAGACTGATCTTTACGCGCATTAATATCGCCCTTACTACTAATTTTATAACAATAATCGAAGGGGTCATAAGTATAGGGATTACAAACTACTCCCGTTAAATCATTTTCTATCCCCATTTTATTATACCAATCACCAACAAGTATTGGTCCATCAGGTTTTAAGGCGGGATCTAGAACATAGATGCTATCCATATAATTAACTACTGCAGCAACATGATACCACCAAAACACTTCCCCTTTTACCGAATAGGGGGTTTTTAAACTTAACTCACCAAAGGCAAAAATTTTAGCCGGTCGTATAAAGTGTTGCATTTGCAGTGACATGCCGGTCATTGCAGCACGCGCAAAGCAACCATCATCAGGATAAAGCCAGCTTATCCTACGCCCAAAACCAGGCTGAGCTTCTTCATATAAAAAGCGAGTATCCCGTACAAAATGAAACATAGCTAGCAATTCTGCATAGGTGGTTATTTTGGGAGCTAAGGAATAATCCATATCCATTAAAGGTACTTTTTTATTAAAGGGACTCTCTTTGGTCCACGCAGATTGAGGTAGGATCTTAGAAAAGCGTTTTACTACCTGCTCCATCGTTTCATTAGGTGCGCGTTGCTGAGAGATACTTAGGTGCGATGGATTTGCGAAAACAAGGCAGGGTATAAATGCTAATAAGGCTAATAATTTGTTCATCCTTATTTCCTCATGTTAATTATAATAGGGAACTCTAAAGACAAGATGACTAGCCTCATTGTCATTATTTTGAAAAATCCAGTATACAAAGTGAGATTTATCCTATAAAGAACATGAAATAGCACAAAATTAATTACAATAAAGAGGCCGTGTTCCTGCTCTAGTAATAAAATTATGTAGTATTTCATAGGAACAATAAGGCCACTAAAGCCCTTTTAGTATAGCAGAATAGCGAAGATATGATTTGCCCCCAGAGCATTAGCTAATGATCCACTCCACTTGCTTTTGTAAATTGATATCGATTGAAGAAAGCTCCTCTATTTCTTGTTTCAGATAAATATTTTCATTGGGATCTTTTTCTTGATAGCTATGGATTAGCTTATCGCGCTCATGATGAAGCCAGGAAATTTGAGGTGAAAAAAGATGAAGAATCCCTTCTACCCATTTGTCTAAAACATGCCAATAAGAATCGCTCTCTGGAGTTGTTTTAAAATTAAACCGATTTAAAAGTTTAGGGGCATGAATGGCGTCATACCAAATCTCTGTACTTACCCAGCGATTGACCGTAAAAAGACGAATCGGCATACCTACTTGGCTCATTCCAATAGCTATTAAATGAGTCATAGGATTTTTCATGTAACGATCCCAATCGTCTAAAGCGCTAGGTTTGATCAGTTTGGGAATGTGTTTATAACGCAAAAAACAATGAAAGTGACCATGCTCAGTCGTTTCATAATCCTCTCGGTGGCAATGATAAAAATACTGAGCTCCAGTTGATGAGTCAATACGCTCTTTAGAGGGATAATGCTTAAAGCGTTCATGCCGCTCATTATCTTGTAAGGTATAATGAAGTATATTTTTACCTGTACTTGCTGACATTTTCTGCTGAGACTCAAGCACCTGCGTCGCATACTGTAAAAATTTTTTTTTATACCAAGGAGATAATTGGGGTAAAATAAATTCTGAATCCATTTGCATACAAAGTATTTATTAGATGAAAAGAGGTAGCAAATACTACCTCTTCATAACGCTAAGAGTTAATTATTCGTCTTCGCTTTTGCTTCCACAATTGCTTCCGCAATTACTGCTGCAATTGTTAGCTGGAGTAGAACCATCAGAGCTTGGAGCAGCATTAGAACCATCAGTACTTGGAGTTGCAGCAGAACCATTTGCAGGAGCAGCATCATCAGCATAAGCTACTGATACTACTGGGGCAGTAGATAAAGCACTTAAAAGAGCAGCAACAGCGATTGTTGATTTTTTCATAATTACTTCCTTGATAGTTATTGATTTTTTTTGTTTCATTATGATATTAGCAAACAAATTTAATTTTTTCTTTAATTTTAGAGAAAAAAAATGTAAATTTTTCGTATATATTTAGTCCTTTAGACTCATCCCCCTGTTTTTCAACTCAAATCTTGTTTTTTTACCTCATTGATTAAACCAAGCATTGAATCAAAAGGTATGAAGCCTACTCCTGTTAAATCCTTGAGTTTTTCACCTTTTGAATTAAAAAATAAAATAGTGGGATAACCATAAACAGCAAATGCTTTTCTGATCTGTTCCACTTCCTCGGTTTTTTCACTCACATCTACTTTTAAAGCCAATAAGGGTGCTAAAGCTGAGTTAATCTGTCTTTGATTGAATACTTTTGCATCCATAGCCTGACAATCACTACACCAAGTGGCAAAAAACTCGATCATCACCATCCTCCCTTCTGTTTTTGCTTTATCCAGTTGCTTATTGATTTCAGCTAAAGTATTTGCATAAACAAAAGTCGTTTTTGTTTCTACGTTGCTAGGAAGCGACTTCGATTGGATGGCCTGATATAACAAAGTACCCGCGTAGAGAAAAGCACAAAGACCAAAAGCTTGGAATAGCAGCATTTTTTTATTAAGGGACACTAATCCTCCTAAATAAATACCTAGGAGAATGAAAAATCCAGCCCAAAGTGCATATAGCCACTGTGCATCTAAAATTCTACCTAACATCCATACAGCCATTCCAAGCATTACAAAAGCAAATAGTTGTTTTATTTTTAACATCCAAGCCCCTGTTTTGGGCAAAAAACGACCATAGCCAGAGCCCACAAGGAGTAAAGGGACTCCCATCCCTAAGGCCATAGAAAATAAAATCAAACCGCCTTTCGCTACCGCACCTTGTTGTCCGATATAGCTTAGTACTCCAATTAAAGGAGCCGTAACACAAGGAGATACTACAAGTGTTGACAAAATACCCATTAAAAGTACTGAAAGGTAGTTTTTCTTCCTATTATTGGCCTTTCCGTTATAAAACCTGTTAAGTCCAGTAGGTAATTTCAAATCAAAAAAACCAAACATAGAAAAGGCCATTGCTAGAAAAATGCAAGCAAAGCTAATGATAACGCTGGGGCGTTGCATCCATGTCTGCAAGGTACTCCCCATAAAACCTGCTATCATGCCCGCCAATGCATAAGTTATAGCCATACCTAATACATAGCTCAAAGATAACTTAAACGCTTTTGAGGTCGATATATTTTGTTGGCCAACAATAATTCCCGATAAAATGGGCACCATAGGCTTAGCTAGGTCCGGGGATCTGGAACAAAATTCAGGAAAAATAAGAGCTATTCCCGGTTTGTTAGTTCATTCACCTTACTCTCAGAATGGCTTATCCACAAGTCCATAGGCCAGGA
>NZ_RZGQ01000219.1 GCF_003989735.1 Legionella sp. km772
GCTCTCCTGGCCTATGGACTTGTGGATAAGCCATTCTGAGAGTAAGGTGAATGAACTAACAAACCGGGAATAGCTCTTATTTTTCCTGAATTTTGTTCCAGATCCCCGGACCTAGCTAAATATTCATTTATTTCACCACATCAATAATCGCTTTTATGCGTGATTCAACGATTTTCTTTCGACTCTCAGATTCAAGTGAATAGTTTAAATGTCCAGGTAAAGCTTGGAGGAACTGATCATTCTTCATTAACAATCCAAATTCAGAGGAAAGATATTGCTTTAAATTATCTGATACTACTAAAACATCACTAGCGATTTCTGGCCGGCCATCAATTATTGAGATAATATCTTCCAAATCATGACTTAATAAAAAATCCTGATTCCCACGATCCTTAAATGCTTCTAACTTGGTTGCTAGAAAATAAGGCGCTGAAATAACCTTTATATTTACATCGCCAGCAATATTATGTTTAATAGAATTTTCCTGCGCATCTTTATACCATTTATTAGAAAAACCCAAGACACTTTTATCTATAGGCATGACATCAATCAAAATGCTATCACAATCCCAACGGCATATGGGATGATCACCAGAAATTAGCTCTTTAAATCCTTTCTGGCGTAATTTCTCAGCAATAGCATAATAACTCGGCCTAGTGATAACGTTGACAATACAATCAACATCCACGGTAAAGCGTACATCAGGAGCCGCTTTATCTGTTATTAATAGGCCTGTGATACAACCACCGACAAAAGTTACTTCATCACATAAATCCCCAAGACGATGTGCGATTAAACTAAGAGATTCGATATTTCTTTGAGCTGAACTTCTATTCATTTGATACCAACTTTTTTGGTTTTAATAATGCCAATATTTTTTGTGAAGCAATTTGCCTTTCTCTTACGCGCCCAGAACGAATAGCATCAATTAGCGTCAATAAGTCATAAAATAAGGGATCTGGATGCTTTGCTACAGATTCAGGGACTGAAGAATATAATGGCTTTAGAGCAAGGCCACGCTCATTCCCTTCGCCATATGGCCATACAGGAATAGGATCATTACCAGCAACAATCTGATCACTTAAGCTTGGAGCAGCATAGCTAGTGGGAATACCACGGACTAGCTCGCCTAATTTGGCAGGAAAGACATACTTTAATCCATGAAGAAAAAACTCTTCACAAGCCTGAATAATGGGTTGCGGTTTGGCCGGCGGATGGTATGGTGTAATTAACCCTGCTGCCACTAATCTCTTGAAGGCACTATTGATTTGAGAAGGACTCAAGCACAATTCAAATGCAATACTATTTTGAGACCAGTTTTTGTCTGCTTTGTAAGCTAACAGTTTGGCTAAGACTACGATGTCTTGTGATTTAATCATTGAGCATCCTTTATTCCATATTCTAGAATTTAGAATAAAGAATGTTATTAGTCAACTATTCAATAGTCTTATCTAGCATTAATGCCTTCTCAACCCTAAGTTTTGGTACTATATTCTTGCATGACTTTGCCATATTCTCAGCTGATTCCCTTGTCTTAGATTTAGAGTCAGGTTAGGTAGCAAAATGATTGCGGCGCAATCCCACTACTTAGGACAGATGTGAGGCTTAATGGCTGTTCATATCGACGGACTTCACTTATTTTAATAGCATGTGCTGTTGCACACCCACGAAAATACTCATTAAAGAATCGTTTAGAAATACCAGCAAAGTCTGAAGTTAAAGACCAAAGAACACTAGGTGTTTCCGATAGAAAAGAATCAATATCAAACTCACCGACCACTTTACCCACAGGTTTAGTTGCATAAATTACAATCGTAGTAACACCAGGCGTTTTAGGAATAATTTTCCTAAACTCAAACTGTTTTTTGCCTTCAAATATTTTCTCCGCATACTCCGGCTTAATGGATAATAAGACTTTCATCAATCATTCCTTTTCGAGCTGTATTTAAAAACTGCTCGCGAGAAAGTTGCATAAAACCCCAATAAGCGTTCCTATTAAGCCCCATTTCATCAATCATTGTTCCTCTCGTTACTCGCTTTTTTAACGCTATGTTATAGGTGAAACGAATGACATGAGGATATTTTTTCTTTGCCCAGAAATCTTCAAGTTCTTTTTCGCTGAAAACACTATATGGTCGACAATAACTTAGAAACTCATCACGTGAAACAAATGTATGAATAGAGCGATACTCCTCTACAACACAGATCGAAGTAGCTACTGATCGAAAATGGGCCGGACCCAGGCCATCATTGGTTCTATAGATCAACAACACATCCCCTTTCTTCAAGACCTCTATTCCGTTCATTGCTGCCAAATACACCTTATGAATGCTATTTGTATGAGAAACATCCTCTATTATATCCATACTTTCTGTTTTAAGAATTGAATCTGGAAGCAGTCTTGTATGCCATTCTGGATATAATGACAATAAAAATACCCGTTCATTATCTAGACGTACAAGCGGATAACTAGAAACCACGTCTATATAGTTTGCGCATAAATTTCTCACCAATACTAACTCAGTACCATTTTGAGTTATCTTTTCAGCCTTGCGTAAGAAGCCATAACGTTCGAGCAAGGCGACTAAAGGTGCATGATGAGCAAATACTGTAACGTAAATCTCTTTAACGGTTTCAAAGATTGCGTGATCAAATATTTTCTTTAAAAATCGCTCACCCAATTTTGTTCCATGAGCATTGATCTTCAGAGTTCCCACTTTAATACGTCGTGCTGATGGTAATGCAGGCACTACGTCACCAAGTGATCCCTCTTCTATTTTAAGATATAAAAAACCATCCATGTCACCATGTTCATTTTGGAAAACATAAGCTAGCTCTTCTTCCTTTGCCTTTTTAGCGAACCAATGAGAAAATTCTGAATAGTCAGCTTTTAATGAGTCAAAAAACGGATCATCTAGATTAATTTCTTTAAATGATTTTCTCGTAAGGTACATACAGACTCCCTTCTAATACAAACTTATTAGTTTGGGTAATTGTAGCATGATAAGTATAAATCATAACCTAAGACTTTAATTATATGAGTAATGAATTTATTGAGCACTTATGAAGTCATTTCGCTTTATTTATTCATAAATTACAAGAAAATTTCAAAATTGAAAGCTTAACCTTCATATCTCGATGTACCCCAACAAATACCCCCACTATGGTTTGGATGTAGGGGTATCTATTGACAATAGTGGACGTATGATAGGCTTTAAGCCTAGTGTTTACAAGAGGTTATGGATGTTATTGGAGTGTCTTGGATGTTAAATTGGTGGAGGCGGCGGGAATCGAACCCGCGTCCGCAGATCCTCTGCCTTTGGTTCTACATGCGTAGCCTTGTCTATTGAATTTAACTGCAGACCCTCCGACGGGCAGGATGGTATACAGCGATTCCCTGAGTTTCGCATCTTAATTCGGGACAAACTAAGACACTAGCTTATCTTCTATGACCATTGATTCGATACCAATAAGCGAGCTCGGTCAATGGGATACTGGGTTTATAGGCCAGTACACAGTGGTTAACTAAAGTGCTTATTAGGCAGCGATAGCTTCACCAGCAAAGTTTTCATCGTTTGCATTTATATTTACTTGAGCCTTATTAACGAGAGATCTCATTCTCGGCATGCCCCTCTGGTTTTGCAACCCACGTCGAAACCAGGTCGCCCCCATAATTTAATTATACCACAGAATCCTACGACATAAGCAGCAACAGAAATAAAAATTTAATAGAGGAAAACATCTTAGAAATCAGGTTGGAGTGCTGTTATAGGGTAATTTGATGGTGAAGACCGCCCCTTGATTAAGTCCCGCTGAGTCAACGCATAACTCGCCCTTCATTTCATGAATCAGGTTACTGCTGGAGTGCAGGCCAAAACCATGCCCTGATTGCTTAGTAGTGAAGCCATAGGTAAAAATTTTAGGCCTATGGATTTTATCGATGCCAATTCCATTATCAATGACTTGGATAAAAAAATGCTCGTCATCTATTGGTCCCGATTTAAACAGAATTACTTTATCTTGCGGTGAGCTTTCTAGGGCCTCTTTGGCATTTCTGATTACTCATGTTACGCACATAAACTTGTAGTTTGACTAAAAAGCATTAGAATTCCGCCCTTAATTTTAGGGAGGGAATTAAATGGATATGCTTGATCTTTATAGTGATTATTTGATTTTCC
>NZ_RZGQ01000022.1 GCF_003989735.1 Legionella sp. km772
AGCTCTCCTGGCCTATGGACTTGTGGATAAGCCATTCTGAGAGTAAGGTGAATGAACTAACAAACCGGGAATAGCTCTTATTTTTCCTGAATTTTGTTCCAGATCCCCGGACCTAGCTAAGACGCATCTTGATTGATGTATCGGACTCTAGCATTCCCATCGATGTAACCCAAAATGGTAAAGAATTGATTGTCAATTTTCTAAATACTAAGATTCCGCCTAGTTTAATGAAACATTTTGATGTTTCTGATTTTCATAGCCCCGTACAAGAAATTACTCTGCAGCAAGAACCTAAAAGTGTGCGTATGGTTGTGGTGAATAAAGGCGATTATGGACATTTTGTTTATCAGGTCAATAAACAATTTATGCTGGATGTTTTCCCGCTAACGGAAGAGGAAATACAACAACAAAAACTTAAAAAACAAGTCTTTACAGGGAAAAGAATCACTTTAAATTTTCAAAACATAGAAATTAGGGCAGTGCTCCAATTATTGGCCGATTTTACCGGCATTAATATTATCGTCAGCAACAATGTGTCAGGCAATATTACCCTCAGGTTAAATGATATTCCTTGGGATCAGGCTTTAGATATTATTTTAACAACGCAAAACCTAGATAAAAGAAAAACGGGTAATGTCATGTTAATTGATACGAAAGAGTCTCTAGATAAGATCGAAGAAGCGCAATTAAAAAGCCAACAGATCATTCAAAAGCTGGAACCTATACGCTCAGATCTTATTCAAATCAACTATGCAAAAGCAGCGGATATTGCAGTACTTATTAAAGACAAACAAAATTCATTATTATCCGAAAGAGGAAAAATAAGTGTTGATGCGCGTACGAATACCTTATGGATTCAAGATACGGGCACTAAAATAGAAGAAGTAAGGGATTTACTCAAACAACTGGACATTCCAGTTAAACAAGTATTAATTGAAGCTCGTATAGTGGATGTTACTAAAGATTTCTCCGAAGATTTAGGCATTCGTTGGGGCGTTTCTAAACCGACCCATCTTAGTGGTACCTTAGCCGGTGCCAACCAATTACAATTGCCAGCAGGGCTTGCTAACCCAGCAACCATCCCTGTTGCTCAACGTTTAAACCTGGATCTAGCAGCAGCACCCGCAGTAGGAACACCAGCTTCTGTGGGTATTGCCTTAGCTAAATTGGGCGATAATATTTTATTAGACTTAGAGCTCTCAGCCCTAGAAAGTGAAGGACGAGCCGAGCTCATTTCAAGTCCCCGATTAATAACTACTAATCAACAAGCAGCTGTAATTGAATCGGGTCAAGAAATTCCCTACCAAGAGGCTACATCAAGCGGTGCGACTGCTGTAGCCTTTAAAAAAGCTGTGTTAAGTTTAAAAGTTACCCCCCAAATTACTCCTGACAGTAAAATTTTAATGGATTTACAAATTAATCAAGATACCCCATCTGCTGAGCGTTTTAATGGGGTTCCTGCGATTATTACTAAAGAAATCCAGACGAATGTACTGGTCAATAATGGCCAAACTATTGTTTTAGGAGGTATTTATAAACAAGATAAAAACAAAGCAATTAGACGAATTCCTTTTCTTGGCAGCCTACCTGTTGTGGGTCCCTTATTTGGAAACAAGAAAATTACTTTAAATGACGAAGAATTACTAATTTTCATTACTCCCAAAATAATTACTAATTCCTTGTCAATTACTGCCATTGAAGGAAGAGAAAAGGATGTCTATAAGTAAAATTTACAGATAAAGAGCTCTTTAACGATCAATTTTAGGTGTTTTAAAAGAAAATCCGTTGTAGAATATAGGTTGAAGATTATTTTTAAATCAGTTTGGACTAAGTTCTACGCTAGATTGAGCAAAAAATTAGATAACGTTATAAGTACTAGAGTACTCATCTGTTTAATTAAGCTGTGTGATTAAATATCGAGTCTCAACTGAGACAGGTGTGTAATTTTTTGTTATAATATTCTGGTTCATTATTATACTAATTAGTCAAATGAGGTATGTAAGAAAAGATGAGCATAGTTAAAGTACGAAATATTTTTCTAATTGGGCCAATGGGTGCTGGAAAAAGTACTATAGGACGTGCTTTGGCAAAAGAGCTCAAGTTAGAATTCTATGATTCTGATGAAGTCATAGAAGAGCGTGCAGGTGCTGATATATCATGGATTTTTGATATCGAAGGTGAGGAAGGTTTTCGTCGCAGAGAACAAAAAGTTATCGATGAATTGACTCAAAAAACCAATATTGTTTTAGCCACGGGGGGAGGGGTTATCATAACGCCCGAAAATAGAAATGCCCTCGCTGGAAGAGGAACAGTTATTTATTTAAAAACTTCTTTACAGCAACAGTTTGAGCGTACTAAACGGGATACAAAACGCCCTTTACTACAAACTGATGATCTTGAAGGAAGACTTGAATCTTTACGAGATGAAAGAGAGCCATTTTACGATGAATTGGCGGATGTGAGTTTTGAAACTGACAAATTAACAGTAAAAGCAGTGGCTAATAATATAATAAAATACATTTATGGCGAAGTTTAAAACTTATACGCTAGTAAATGTTTCCCTAGCTGAATGCCAATATTCCATTAGGATTTGTTCTAATGCACTGACAAATTCAGAATTTTGGCATTCAATAATTCCATCAAAGCAAGTTCTAATTGTTAGCAATCAGACGGTCGCTCCTTTTTATCTTGATGCGCTAAAAAATGCCCTCAAAGAAAAACAGTGTGATGTCGTAATCCTTCCTGATGGAGAAGAACATAAAAATCAAGAAAATTTATTTTCTATTTATAATGAATTAATCCAAAAAAAACATCATCGTGACACTACTGTACTCGCTTTAGGCGGCGGTGTGATTGGTGATATTACGGGATTCGCAGCCGCAACTTATCAACGAGGTGTTGGATTCATACAAATTCCTACTACTTTACTGGCTCAGGTAGATGCCTCAGTAGGGGGAAAAACAGCGATAAATCACCCTTTAGGCAAAAATTTAATTGGTAGTTTTTATCAGCCGCAAGCAGTAATTATTGATGTGGAGACCTTAAAAACCCTACCTGAACGTGAGTTTCGTGCTGGTTTAGGCGAGGTCATTAAATATGCCGTATTGGAAGGAGGTGCCTTTTATGATGAAGTCCAGACTTTATTAGAACGTGGATTAACTAAGGCAAGTCCTGAACTTCCTTACCTTATCAGCCAATGTTGTCAAATTAAAGCTCGTTTTGTGGAGTCTGACGAGCAGGAGCATGGAATACGCGCCTTACTTAATCTAGGCCATACCTTTGCGCATGCTTTGGAAACTTACACTCACTATAAACAGTGGCTACATGGTGAGGCTGTGGCTATTGGCCTTTATTGCGCGACTATTTTATCCTTCGAGTTGGGTTTAATAGATTCTTCAGTGGTGGAATGCATAGAACAAATGCTAAAATGGGCGGGTTTACCTCATAAAATTCCTAAAGATGTCGATCTTAAGGAGTTAATACAACTCATGAATTTAGATAAGAAAATTAAGAATGGTTGTTTGCGATTTGTAGTCATTCGTAAACCTGGTAATTGTTATCTAAATGATCAAATAACGGAACATTATGTATTCAAAGCACTGGTTGCTTCGGTAGAAGGAGAATAAGAAAAATGAAGGACGGACAGATTCACGTGGATTTAGGAACTGCCAATCGCGTCAGATCATTATTTAAACCCGGGACGTGGCTTACCAAAATCGATTTTATTAATCATTTGGTACTGTTCAATAATGTATTAATAACCGTTTTATCGGAAAAAGCAGGCGGAAAAACGTCGTTTAGCGCCTTGTTATTAAATAATTTAGATCAACAAATTAAGCCGGTTTTTATTAATGCTCAAGTACCTTGTGACCGCGGAGATATTTTAGGGGACATCGCAGCTCAATTGCATCTTAACCTTGATGCTAATACTAATGTAAACTCTATAGTTGCGCAGATCAATGATCGTAAGGCCCATGTTTTATTAGTTATTGATGATGCCCAGCATTTACCCGAAGATTTAATTAGAGATTTCTTAATTGCTATTAGAAATCAAGATGATTTTGGCTTTTTTCATCTTTGTATGGTGTCTGACTATTCTGTTGTGGCTACGCTTAATAATTTAGCAGCCGACGAATTTAGCAACTTAGTCCATACGATTGAACTTGGTTCTTTAAATGAAAACGAAACCAGAACCTATGTTTTACAACGCGCTATGACAGCACGTTTAATAAATAAACCATTGACTGAATCTCAATTTAAACAATTCTATCAGCAAACTAAAGGGAATATTGCTAAGATTAACAATAATCTGGAATCCTTCATCTTTAAATGCACAACGGCGCCAGAAAATAATTCTTCACAACTAGTTAAACGTGTAGCTATGGCTGCTGGGCTTGCTTTGGTTGCGGGTATCTCTTACCTCTATATTCCTAAGTTATCTAATCCTCAACACACTGAGGCCATTACCCTAAATACTAGTCTTCCTCCCATCAGCCAGGCAGTCAATGAAACTGTTGCTGCAGTGGTAATTCCTGAGATACAACTAGTCAGTTATATACCGAGTTTTCGTGAATCTGCTGTAATTCAATTAGTAGAAAATGCTCTACCTAAAAAACAAATTCTTGATTTGTCTGAGGAGGAGCTCAATAGCAATACAGTGGCTTTGGTGGATAAGGTCATAGTGATTCCTACCGTCCGTAAACAGGAAATAGGAAAGGAGATTGCTAAAGACGCAGTTCGAACATCCCTTGCGACTGTTGCACATGAGAAGCAAAAACAAGCCACTCTTGCAGTCGCTCGTCCTGTACAACGTGTAGTAAAAAAATCTGCAGTTAATCAAGTGGCTCGCTCTTCTGGCTTTACTATCCAGTTAATTGCTAGCCATCGAAAAAGTGATCTTGACCGGTTTAAGCGTAATAATAGAATTTACGCTGCGACTAGGATTAGACATTTTAGCAACCAAAAGGGCAGCTGGTATATTCTAACTATGGGCGAATTTAATACACGTGCAGAAGCAGTAAAGAAAGCGAATAATTTACCGGCCTCTTTAGCGAAGCTAAATCCTTGGGTTAGACCCGTTTCTGGTTTAAAAAATATCGCTTAGTTTTAAGGGGCTGTTGACTTCACCTACCCCCTACGCCGCGGGCTTGTCCGCGGCATCCAACAGGTCTAAATGATTGGCCAATTTCTTCATATAAGCCGTGCCAATTTAAATTTAATTTCTAATTATTTCCATCGTCTTGGTCAATATTTCGCGATGGGTTGCTTCGACATTCAATTCATGCACCTCGTAATAGGCTAGTATGTGTGCCTTATATTTTTGCGGTGAAGCCAGGAATGATTTTATTCTTGTGCTCCCAAGTCCTTATGATGATATCTCAGGTAGAACCGACGTAAGAGCTCCATTACAGTAACTTGCAAGAATATAAACATAAGATAAACAGAAACGTTATATTACGACTTTGCTCTCATTAATCAATGAATAAGGTCATAAAGCTTTAAATTTGATCATCTACTGGATGCCGCGGACAAGCCGCGGCACTTAGGCGACAGGTGAAATGCCAACAGCCCCTAAAAACTCGTCGTGAAAAGCTTGCAAAAATTAGCCAAGACACTGGAAATAAATTGAATTGAGCGATTAAATTCAAAGTGGCACTATTTATATGAACAACCTGCCTATGATGTAGACCTCCTAGATGCCGCGGACAAGCCGAGGCACGTAGGTGTCAGGTAAAATGCTAACAGACCGTAGTAAATGGCCGCTTTGTTTTAGCATGGCGGTGACTATTGAGTGAATGGACCTGAAAGGATAGTTTTTCTAGGTTCCGCGGCCATAAGCCGCGGAACCTAGAAGGCTTTAACGTAATAATAGCAAAGGCAGGGGTCTTTCTGCTTAAAAGAAATGTCTTGATGAATCCTTAAGCTTCGATTGAGCCCGATACGGCATGATACCCCGCATCCACATGAATTACTTCGCCCGTGATCCCTGATGCTAAATTAGAGCACAGAAAAGCAGCCGTCTGTCCCACTTCATCTGCAGTGACGTTTCTTTGCAGAGGGGTCGCTTGGGCATAGGCGGTTTGAATTTTACGAAAATCTTTAATACCTGCGGCGGCTAAGGTTTTAATGGGGCCTGCGGAAATGGCATTAACCCGTAAGCCTCTCGGACCTAAGCTTGCAGCCAAATAGCGTACTGCTGCTTCTAAACTCGCTTTGGCAATTCCCATCACATTATAATTGGGTACGGCCTTTTCTGCGCCATAATAGCTTAAAGTAACAATCGAGCCTTCAGTGCCTTCCATCATGGGTAAAGCAGCTTGGGCAAGACCCACTAAACTGTATGCACTAATATCATGGGCTATTTTGAAGCCTTCACGAGTTGCAGCACTAACAAAATCGCCACTAATTTGATCAGCGGGAGCATATGCTACAGAGTGAACTAAAACATCAAGCTTATCCCAATGTTGTTTTAAATTAGAGAATAGGTTAGTTATATCTGCATCATGTGCCACATCACAAGGAAAAGTTAAGTTGGAGTTAAACTCAGCAGCCATGGTTTCAACACGAGACTGTAATTTTTCATTTTGATAGGTAAATGCTAATTCAGCACCTTGTGCATGCATGGCTTTAGCAATACCGTAAGCAATAGAGCGATTACTTGCTAGACCAATAATTAATGCTTTTTTTCCAGCTAAAAATCCCACTTGAATCTCCTTACAGTTTGTCTTTAGTTGTATGCACAGCGAGTAATTCACGCATTTTTGCTTGAATCATTTCAATTGCAATTCGGTTTTCACCGCCACGGGGGACGATAAGATCGGCGTATTTACTAGAGGGTTCAATAAATTGTAAATACATGGGACGTACAGTCGTTTCATATTGATGAACCACTGATTCAAAAGTTCTATGGCGTTCAACCACGTCTCTTTTGAGTCTACGGATAAGACAAACATCCAACGGTGTTGACATAAAAATTCTTATATCCATAAGCTCACGTAAGGCTTTATCTGTAAATAACAAAATGCCTTCCAGGACAATAATAGCATGTTGTCCAACGGTACGGGTTTCTGGTAAGCGTAAATGTTTAGAATGGGAATAAATCGGAATTTCTACCGATTTACCGTTTCTTAATTGGCGCAAGTGATCACATAATAAGGCATGATCAAAAGACTCAGGATGGTCATAATTAATTTTTTCCCGTTCTGCAAACGGTAGATGCCCATTATCTTTATAATAAGCATCTTCAGAGATAACAACGACTTGTTCCGAGCCTAGTTCGTTGACAATAGTATTAGCTAAAAGACTTTTTCCGGAGGCAGAGGGTCCAGAAATCCCTATAATAATTGCTTGTTTGCTCATAATGGTATTATAAAAAATTTTGTGCAAATGGTAAGGGTTTTTTGGGTCAAATTCAATGCCAAGCTTATAAATCCTTCGACAAATTAAGAATGACCACTAGCTGTTAATACTTCGGCTAAGGGCTCACCAACTGCGGCAGATGGTGATTTAATCACCAATAAGGCAGCCAAAGTCGGAGCTATGTCGGTCGTAAACACAGGACGCGCAATTCTTTGTGCTTTAAATTTTCCATTAACAAACAATAAAGGAACATAGCTATCGTATTGCCAAGGACTGCCATGCGTTACTCGATCCTCATTATGAGCCCCTCTTGACTGATAGGGTGGTTGTACTAAATACACATCCCCGGCACGGTAAGGATAGGCCATGCGATCTACTTTGGCAGTGAGCCAATCTCGTTCGATATTAATGAGCGGTAGGGGATAAGCTTTAAAGACACCAGCTTGATGGTTTAATAATTCAGCTACACTCTGGCTGATGCTGCTCACGTTTAGTCGATGTTGTGTAATAATTTGGTGGTTTAGATAAACATAAGGAGGTGAGATATACATTAACGTTTCTTTGGGTAGTTGGTAGCGTTCATTAAGGAAACTAATCACTTTTTGACTTGCTTCGCCTACATTTAAAGGCTTGATTTCCGCAATATGGTGCTCTTTCAAATAAGAAGGACTATCACTAACGCCATGATCAGCTGTTAATACAATTAAGACCTTATCCAGGCCTACTTGTTTATCAATACTTTGTAAAAGATGGGCGATGGTTTTATCGAGCATCAATAAATTGTCTTCAGCCTCAAGACTATTAGGGCCAAATTGGTGGCCAATAGCATCTACTGCCGAGAAGCTAATACCTAGATAATCGGTTTGATTTTCTGTTTTACCTAGTTTTTCTGACACTAATAATTGCTCAGCGAAATCAGCAGTTAATTGATCGGCCTTGGGAGTTTTAGATAAAAATTTAAAATACTGTTCGGACGGCGCGTTAGCTATTAGGTGGGGAAAGCTTTGCCCAAATTCCTTAATTTTTTGTGGGAAAACGGGCGTATTAGCATTTAGATAACTTTCTCTTGCTTTACTTAGATCCCAGGTAAAATTTTGGGGTTTATAGTGATTATTCCAATTGGAAACCCACTGAGGATAAGCGGAATAATAATAAGTAGTCGTAGTAAATCCACCATTGGTTTTATCAAACCAAAACGCTTTACCAGCATGACCTGCCAGAGCAATCGCTGATCTATCTTTTAATGAAACTGCAAAGGCTTTTCCCTTATGGGACAAAATAATTTCATCACTAATGGTTGATGCTTTTAAGTTTCGCGGTGAACGGCCTTGTGTTTTTTTGCTAGAAGAATCGTTGGTTAAAGGTAGAGCACTAAGATCTTCCATGCAATAGATAAGCCTATTAGTTTTTCGGTCGTACCAATCATTATCAACTATACCATGCATAGCAGGGTAGCTTCCCGTTGCAATCGTGGCATGTCCTGCGCAAGTTGTGGTATTAGCATGGGGGTGGTGGGCATTGTGAAAATCTAGGCCATGACTGAGTAGATAATTGAAGCCATGCTCACCAAATTGAGTTTGATGCTGATGGATAAGATCGCCACGTAATTGATCCACCACAATTTGTACTACCAGTTTAGGTGCTTGGGAGCTTGCATAACAAAGGCAAGTTGATAAAAACAAAGTGGAAAAAATTAATTTGCTTTTCATGAGCTGCACCAATGATAAATTTTGAAGGCTAAACTACCTCAAAACCTAGGTTAAATTCAATAGCTTCCTTAAAGAATAAGTATGCAAATTGTTTTAAATGAGGTAATTTTGCTGACTTATTTTCTTAATTTCAGAGCAAGTAAATTATTAAAAATCAAAAGCTTGAAAATTACTTAGTCAGTAAAAAGAAAAAGCATGACGAAAAGAAATAATTAGTTTACACTGAGTTTCAGTGAATAGATTCACTGTTCCTTTTAATGGAGTTTAAGGAGAAGAAAATATGAGTTTTCAGTTAGTAGCCCATGATAAGCTTAAGCAAAGCATCAAAGAAAGCATTATCTCATTAATTAAGCACCATCACCCATCTCGCACTGTAGATCCTGACAAATTAACCGCAGCACTTGTATTATTGCCCGATGAGCGTAGAACCCAGGCCGAGTTTTTATGGAAGGTTGCGGCACTTACTGAAGCGATGGACGCATCTTCGGTACCTGCCACCCAAAAAAGAGCAAGAATTTTAAATGCCGCTGTTTATTACGTTTATACCAAGATTGAAAAAAGTTATGACGAAGGTTATTTATCAAGCCTGACACCTAGTTTCCTGGTATCGCCTGAAGGGAGTAATTTTTATAAATCCTTACGGACCTCACTTAAAATTGATAATGACAACACACCGAATGATACTGATGTTAAAGACATGTATACGGTTTTAAAAGAATTTTTATCTTTAAATATCTATAAAGAAGGCAAGGCTGAGAAAGGCTATTTAGATGAAGCCTTACAGGCCTTTGCTTCCGTCCATCAATATAATATTAAACATGATATTGATGATTTAAGTGAGCAGGTAACTAGTCTAGAGCGTGCTTTGCGTAAACAAGCCGAAAAATTACATAAAGAATCACTTCGCCCAGTTTCTTCCGGTGGTATCTGGAGTTGGTTTAGTCAACCTAAACCTTCGGCACCTACGGTCGTGGAAGAATCTAAAGAGGCGAGCGCAACTTCTAAAATATGAAGAGAGGCTTGCGCTCAAATGTAGCAAACTGTCTTGAATAAAAATTCAAGACAGTTGCTACAAATAATGGGCTTAAAATTCAACGGTGGCAAGCTCATTTGAGTTCATCCTTCTATTGGTCGGGGTGTAATCCAACCCGCACCGTAGATTGGGCCACGCCCAACCTTTAAAGCTCAGAGCCTTTCCTATTTTAAGATTCCACGGGATAGCCAAACATCGCCCATTCCATAATCCCCCCATCGATAGAATAGACTTCTTTATAGCCTATATCTAATAAACATTGGGCAGCATAAAGTGAACGAACGCCACCTCGACAATGTAAATAAATGGGCTGGGTTTTATCGGTGACATAAGATTCAATTTGCAGCGCAATCTCATCTTTAGGTAGATGTAAGGCCCCTGGTATGCGGATTTCTTGCCATTCCTCTAGTTCTCTTACATCAATGAGGCATAACTGAGGGTTGTTATCCATTCTATTTTTTAATTCGTGGGCGTTAATTGTTTTTATTTGTTCATTCATGCTTTGTAATCTCTTAAAGTAGGTCTAGTTAGAGTAGAATAATGTAAAATCCAGTAAATGGCAGCAACAAACACTCCTCCTATCAAAGTAGCAAAAGCCCAAGTTGCTCCTGAAACTAAAACCGGTTTTTGTCCTAAGCGATTTAAATTGCCGGTATCACGTGCAACTGCTGCGGCAAAAACCAAATGTAATAAACCATTAATAAGCATCATTAAGTAGAGAAAACTTTCAATTTGATTACCAAATTGCTTTACCAATTCATTTAACATGAATTCTATCCTATATTTTGTTTTGATTGGCGCCATGATAGCAGAGAAAGTGCAAAAAGGATTAATAAGCTCGCTAAACCTTGAATCATGGAAGGATTTTCAGAAAAAATGAGATAGCCCCATAACATACCCGTCAGAGCAACTACTCCGCCGGTCAAGCTATAAAAAACGGGTCCAGCATGGCGGACAAGCAGAAAAAACAATAAATAACCAATACTGGATAGAATAATTTCCAAAACAATAACTTGTTTAGGAAGAGTAAAGGGAAAATCAAGAGGATAAAAGGCTTGTTGTTGGATTACTAAGGGGGTTAACAACAAGGATGCGGCGATTAACATTCCGCTTGCTGCTTCTAATACATTGAGTTTTGGCGCCTTGATTCTGCCTATATAAATGGAACATAAAGCAAAGCTTAAGGGACTAATAAGGGTTAGCACTACCCAATTAGAGTATATTGCATTGTTTGGCATACCAATAATAAGAATAATACCTATCATTCCGATAACTAAGGCTAAAAAACGCAAAAAATCGGCTTTTTCTTGGCGAAAAAAAAGAGCTAAGGGATAGACTACTAAAGGAACAGTATTCACTAACACTGCTAATAAACCAGCTGGTATATGGCTGGCTATAAAGTACATATTAGTATTGGGGATGGCAATACCTATCAAACCGCAGATAAAAAAATAGCCCCAGTATTGTGGTTTTAATAGGGCTCTCTTCTCAGTGAATAAAGAGAGGATGGATAAGATTAAAGCAGGGCCTAAGGCTTGCCAAAAACTATAACCTAAAGGAGGTACTCCATTGGTCATGGCAAACTTTGCGAGAGAATAACCTGAACCCCAAATGAAGCCTAATATAACAAGCAATAAAACAGCTCTTAGGGTAACCCATGGGGAAGACATAAATACTTGTAAGAAATAAAGGTGTTTCTCATTGTACGAAGGATTATTTAAAAAATACAAGAGGATAGGGCGCTAAATTTGTTAAGCTAGTGAAGAGAAATACTTTCATTTTATGATTATCCTGGTAACATCATTTGATTCTCTTAATTATCCCACTCTCAAAGGGATTCTGTATTAAGGACAACAGATGAATGCTCATGAAATTCCCGTACCACATCTAACTACTGCTCATTCCGGTCCATTAGGTCATATTGAACAAGTTATTTTAAATCAAGTAGCAAAAATTGAAGCGTGGTTTCGACAAAAATGGCAAGAAACACCAGCTCCTCTAACTTCATCAGTTGATTTACGCCATGCAGGTTTTAAATTAGCTCCGGTAGATACTAATTTATTTCCAGCAGGTTTTAATAATTTAAATCCAGAATTTCTTCCTTTGTGTGTGCAGGCTGCTCAGTCTGCTTTAATTGAATACATTCATGATTGCACCAAAATCTTAATTCTTCCCGAAAGTCACACTCGGAATAAATTTTATTTAGAAAGTTTGCATGTCCTACATACCATTTTAGTGAAAGCAGGGTTTATCGTGCGGATTGGCAGCCTGGATCCAGCACTTAAGGAACCCATGGAATTAACCGTTACCAACGGGAATACCTTAGTGATTGAGCCTCTCCAACGGGTCGGGAATAAAGTAGGACTAAAAGACTTCACTCCATGCTTTCTGATGCTAAATAATGATCTATCGTCAGGAGTTCCGGAAATTTTAGAAGGCATTGAGCAAAGAATTCGCCCAACTGCAAAGTTAGGCTGGACCTCTCGTCTAAAGTCGGATCATTTTCAGTATTTTGATCAAGTAGCTAAAGAGTTTGCTGAGTTAGTTGGCATTGATTCTTGGCTTATCAATCCTTACTTTTCTGCTATAGATGGGGTTGATTTTATGGCGCAAGAGGGGTTGGATACCTTAGCAGAAGAAGTGGATAAAATATTAGCTCTTACCAGTGATAAATACGCAACTTATGAGATTAAAGAAAAACCTTTCGTAGTAGTTAAAGCAGATAATGGTACCTATGGAATGAGTGTTATGACCGTATACAACGGTGATGAACTACGACAACTTAATCGTAAGCAACGTACCAAAATGTCCAGCAGTAAAGGCAGCCAAAAAGTCGAGCGAATTATTATCCAAGAGGGAGTTTATACCTTTGAAACCATGCCCGATGGCTCGGTCGCTGAGCCGGTAGTGTATATGATTGGCCAATTTGTAGTTGGGGGCTTTTATCGTGTCCATCAAGGACGAGGAATTGATGAAAACCTTAATGCGCCAGGAATGCATTTTGAGCCTTTAGCCTTTGCTCAAGCCTGTAACAATCCTTGTAGTGAGTTAGCAGTTGTTGACTGCCCAAATCGTTTTTATTCTTATGGCGTTATTGCCCGTTTAGCAGCCCTGGCCGCTGCGAAAGAAATTGAGGCAATTGGAGGCGAATAATGAAACTGGCTGTATTAATGGATCCCCTTGAGTCTTTGAAGCCGTATAAAGACACCACCATTGCCATGATCCAAAGTGCTTATGCCTTAGGTTGGTCTTGTGTTTATTTCACGCCCAGAGATTTATATTGTTTCGATGGGCAGGCCTTTGCGCATGTCCACGAAATAGAAATAACTGATATCCATAGCCCTAATTGGGTTAAAACGAAGGATTTGGGTGAGCAGGCTTTGACTGAGTTTGATATTATTTTAATGCGTAAAGACCCTCCTTTTGATCTAGAGTATATCTATGCGACCTACGCTTTAGAGTTAGCTGAGCAAGCGGGAGTTTTAGTAGCCAATAAACCCCAGAGCTTACGCGATGCTAATGAAAAATTTTTTGCTTTAAATTTCCCCCAATGTGGACCTTTAACTTTAGTCAGCAAAGATATTGCCCGTTTGAAAGAGTTTTGGAAAACACAGCAAAATGTAATTTTTAAACCCCTAGAGGGCATGGGTGGGAGTTCTATTTTTCATGTTAATGAAGATGGTCGGAATCTATCGGTTATTTTAGAAATGCTTACCAAAAATCAAACCGTAAATATCATGGCCCAACGATATATCCCCGCCATTGTAGAAAAAGGCGACAAGCGAGTTTTATTAATTAACGGGGAGCCAGTACCTTATGCCTTGGCTAGAATTCCACAAAAAGGGGAGTTACGGGGTAATTTAGCTGCCGGAGCAAAGGGGCTGGTTGTACCGATTACGGAACGTGATCGCTGGATTTGCCAGCAAATAGCCCCAGCTTTAAGAGCGAAAGGTCTTTACTTTGTGGGAATAGATGTTATTGGTGATTACCTTACTGAAATCAATGTTACGAGTCCCACTTGTGCTAAAGAAATTATGGCTGAAACGGCAATTGATATTACTGGCGATTATTTGCGTTGTTTAGAACGCATTCAGGTTGAGCGAAAATAAAATCCTTATAAAAGAAGCCACGGGCTAACAAGCCCGCCAACTCAAGGCTTGATTTCTATCTAGTTTTTGCGGCCCTTGGCGAGCATCCAAAACTTCCCTTCATTTGCAAAGACACTCGCTATAGCGCTTATTCAAAGGCGGATAGGGCAGAATACCTACTTAAGCCTATCATTCATCCACATAATCGCTTGGAGCGTCTAAACTATTGGTCGCCGTTGTGGAGGCACCGGCATTGTTATCACCTGCTTCATCCACGTATAAACCACCATCATTTTGATTACTACCAGAAATTTGATAGTTTCTATGCTGTAAATAAGCATCACGCATAAAGGCATATTGATCGAGGGCTTGATCCATAATGCGTTCAGAATCCAATAATTGCGTGCGTAAATCAACATAGCGCAGGGCTGCTAGGCCGTAAGCTACTGCATCCTCATTGATGTATACATAAGGTGTCCATAGCGCGAATTGGAAGAACATGCCCGCACCATCACGGATAGTACTGGGTCCTAGAAGAGGGATTTCAAAATAAGGCGAATTTTTATCACCCCATTTAGCAAAGGTTAAACCAAGATCATTATAATGCGCAGGTAGGCCCATTTTATCGGCAACGTCAAATAAACCGCCAATACCAAGGGTAGAGTTAATCGCAAAACGCCAGGTATCTTTAATAGCCCATTTACCCTGGGCTTGTAAAATATCGTTAGCAACACTGGGCACCATGTCTAAGTTGTTAAAGGCATTATTAATTCCTTTACGCACAAAACCAGGTAGAACCGACTTATATATAAGGGCAGCGGGTTTTAGGACCGCTTTATCCGCAACCATATTAAAGGAATGTACTTTACGATTATAATACTCGTAAGGATCGGCAGGGTTAGTACCTTGGTGAACACAACCAGTTAAACCGATTGTGGTGGCAATACTAGTAAGAGCAATGACGCGCATAATTTTTTTATTATTTTTAGAAATATTAAAAATCATGGTACACCAGTTTAGCTTTCTTGCAAACACTCTTAAAATTGCATCAAAAAAGTAACCGGTCCATCATTACACAAATGAACTTGCATATCTGCACCAAATATCCCCTGTTGCACCAGAGGATATTTTTCTTTAGCTTTATTTACTAGCATTTCGAAAAGAGTTCTCCCCAGTTCGGGCGGAGCTCCATTAGAAAAACTAGGTCGTAAACCTTTTTGTGTGTCTGCCATTAAGGTAAATTGGGGAACTAATAATAAAGCCCCCTCAATATCCTTTATACTCAGATTCATTTTACCTTGCTCATCACCAAAAATACGGTAATTAAGGCATTTGTCGAGCATGCGGATGATATTCTGCTCAGTATCATTAGGCTCAAATCCGCAAAGGATCATTAATCCTTGCCCAATAGAGCCTACGGTTTCACTTCCTACATTAACCCACGCTTCTTTAACTCTTTGCACTACAACTAACATGCATCTAACCCTTGTTTTGAAAATTCTTTAGTAGCATAGATAAGCGCATCTATAATTCCTGATTCTCTATCAGAATGTCCAGCATCCCGCACAATTCTTAAATTGGAGGCAGGAATTGCTTGGTGTAATTCCCAGGCGCTCGCTAAGGGGGTGACTAAATCAAATCGGCCATGAACGATATAGGTGGGAATATGGCGAATTTTATGAACATTGTTCATGACCTGATTATCTTCAATGAAATAACGATTATTAATATAGTAGGATTCTAAGGTGGCTAGTGCTAAAGCAAAATGAGGATCACTATATTGATCAATCACATAAAGATGGGGTTGTAGACTACTGCAACGTGCCTGCCATAAAGCCCATGATTTAGCGGCGCTCATGCGCGCTAATTCATTACTGCCTTGTAAACACTCTGTATAATATTGAGGAATATTATCGCGTTTGTCTTCAGGTGCAAAATGACTAAATTCAACCCAATAATCAGGATAAACTAAACTAGCTCCTTGCTTATAAAACCAATCAATATCACTCGGTCTTCCTAAAAATATTTGATGCAGCAATAAGGCTTTAACATGATGAGGATATTTTTGGGCATATAAAAGTGCGAGCAGAGAACCCCAACCGCCGCCAAATAGAGCGAACTCAGTTAAATTAAGAGATTCACGAATAGCATCAATATCATCTAACAATAAATTAGTATTATTATTTTTTATTTCAAGATGAGGGGTAGAGCGTCCACATCCTCTTTGATCAAACATCACAATACGATAGCGCTGAGGATCAAAAAAACGCCGAGAGTAAGCATCGCTTCCAGCTCCAGGCCCCTCATGTAATACAATAACCGGGATGCCCTCAGGGTTTCCTGTTTCTTCAACGTATAAAGTATGAATGTCGTCTACTTTTAGTTCATATTGTGCATAAGGTTTGATTGCTGGATAGAGAGAATGCATGCTAGTCCTTTATTATGGTTTATAATAAAAAGAATATATTGTGCTCTTCGCATTGAATGAAATCAATATCTTAGAGTAATAAGGGTATAGTTAAGCTTAGTTCTTTCTAAATCTTTTGTCTTTAGCGCATAAATTTACGATAATGCATTATTCTTTTTTTGTTGGTAAATCGATTCATGGCAATGTCAATGCTTCTTAATGGACTTAATGAAAAACAACATGAGGCTGTAACAGCACCTCTTGGTAATGTTTTAGTTTTAGCTGGTGCAGGAAGTGGTAAGACTCGGGTGTTAGTTAGTCGTATCGCATGGTTAATTGCAGAGCAAAACTTATCTCCTCACGCTATTTTAGCGGTAACCTTTACCAATAAGGCTGCGGGCGAAATGCGAGAACGATTAAGTAGCCTTCTAGATGCGCCCGTACAAGGTTTGTGGGTAGGAACCTTTCATGGACTTTGTCACCGCTTATTGCGACGTCATTATAAAGAGGCGCATTTACCCGAACACTTCCATATCTTAGACTCAGAAGATCAGGGGCGCTTGATTAAAAAAGTAATTGCCTCTTTAAATCTTGATCTGGAACAATGGCCGGTTAAGCAAAGTCAATCCTTTATTAATGGCAAAAAAGATGAAGGCTTTAGGCCGCAACATGTAAATGCCTTGAGTTATGGGCCAACAAAAACATTGGTAAATATCTATCAAGCCTATGAGCAAGCGTGCAAAACAGCCGGCGTAATCGACTTTGCCGAAATACTCTTAAGAAGCCATGAATTATTAAGGGATAATCCAGAGTTGCTAGCTCATTATCGCCAACGATTCGAAGCGATTCTAGTTGATGAATTTCAAGATACTAATACCATTCAATATGCCTGGATTAGATTATTAGCCGGCGATAACACCGCTGTTTTAGCAGTAGGTGATGATGATCAATCTATTTATGGCTGGCGTGGGGCTAAAGTTGAAAACATTCAGCAATTTTCTAAGGATTTTAAAAATACCTCCATTATTCGTTTGGAACAAAACTACCGCTCTACAGGTACTATTTTGGAAGCATCGAATGCTTTAATTACTAATAATAATTCCCGCATGGGTAAAGATTTATGGACTTCGGGTAGTACCGGTGAAAAAATCCTTATTTACAGTGCTTTTAACGAATTGGAAGAGGCCCGTTTCGTTAGCGAACGAATTATGATGGAAATAAATCAAGGGGCAAGTGCTGATGAAATTGCCATATTATATCGTTCAAATGCGCAATCCCGCGTCCTAGAGGAAGCATTATTACGTGCCAATATTGCCTATCGAATATATGGTGGGGTACGTTTCTTTGATAGGGCTGAAGTGAAAGATGCTCTCGCTTATTTAAGATTAATGGTTAACCCAAATGATGATACTGCTTTTGAGCGTGTGGTTAATTTCCCTACCCGCGGTATTGGTGAGAAAACTTTAGACGATTTAAGGCAATTTTCGAAAACAGAACAATGCTCTTTATGGGCTGCTGCAAAACAGCTCATTGAATCTAAAGCCATGCCCCAACGTGCAGGTTCTTCTTTAATAAAGTTTATTGAATTAATCGAACAACTCCAGCTGAAAACCGCAGCAATGGAATTAGATGAACAATTAACTGAGTTAATACATAGCAGCGGTTTACATAATCACTTTAGTAAGGTTAAGGGTGATAAATCTGAATCACGTCTAGACAACTTGCAAGAATTAATTAATGCTGCGAAACAGTTTCGCTATGAGGAAAACCAAGAAGAGCTCTCTTTAATCAATGCTTTTTTAGCACACGCCTCATTAGAAGCGGGTGAAATGCAAGCCGATGAACATGAGCGTTTTGTCCATTTAATGACTCTCCATGCAGCCAAAGGCTTAGAGTTTCCGGTTGTCTTTTTAGTTGGTATGGAGGAAGGGGTATTTCCCGGGAAGCAGTCCTTAGAAGATCCCGGACGATTAGAAGAGGAGCGCCGTTTATGCTATGTGGGTATGACCCGCGCCATGCGTAAATTGGTTATGTCTTATGCAGAAGTTCGACGTCAGTATGGGCGTGAAGAATACCATCGGCCTTCGCGATTCCTCCGTGAACTACCTGAAGAGCATGTGGATGAACTTCGTGTTAAAGCACGTTTTCAAGCTGCTAATGTTCGTTCACCAGTTACTTCTATTGTTGCAGAGGCTGCAGGAATTCCTATAGGGAAAAATGTAATCCATGCTAAATTTGGCCAGGGCGTGGTGTTAGCTATAGAGGGCAGCGGAGCCCACACCCGTGTTCAAGTAAAATTTAAAGAAGAAGGAGTTAAATGGTTGGTTCTTGCTTATGCTAATTTGATTTTAATGGACGAGTTATCCCATTTTTAACTCCTTTTTATATAATTGAATAGCAGCTATTGAATTTTTCTTCAGTGAATGCTAGGGTTCGTAAAACAAACGAATTATTTTGTTTAAATTTTATTAAATAACAATAAATTAAGGGGAATGGAGTGAAATTAAAACATTTATTAGCTATGGGTGCTATAGCAACTTCTTTGGTGTCTCAAGCAGTTATTGCTGATGATGCAGTTTCTTCTATGTCGGATGCGCAAAAAAAAGAGATCGAAAAAGTTGTTCACGATTATTTAGTAAATAACCCAGAGGTTTTATTAGAAGCATCCCAAGCCCTACAGCAAAAACAACAACAAAACATGCAGCAGCAAGCTCAATCATCTATTCAAGAAAATGCTGATGCTTTATTCCAAGGCAAATTAACTACTGTTGGCAATGCAAAAGGTAATGTTACAGTCGTGGAATTTTTTGATTACCAATGCATTCACTGTAAAAAAATGGCTCCTATTATGGAAAGCTTAGTGAAAAAAGACAGTGATTTACGTGTTATTTATAAAGAATTCCCCATTTTTGGTAAATCGTCTGAGTCTGCATCTCGAGCTGCCTTAGCTGCTGGAATGCAAGGTAAGTATGTACAAATGCACAATGCTTTGTTAGATACTGATAAGCGTCTGGATGATAATGTAGTAATGGATATCGCCAAGTCAGTAGGCTTAGACTTGAAAAAACTGAAAAAAGATATGGCCAGTAAAGAAGTAACAGACATTTTAGCTGCTAATCGTCAGTTAGCTGAAAAATTGCATTTGATGGGTACTCCAGCATTTATTGTTGCTTCTACTCCTGATAGTAAATTCAAGAAAGGCACTGAACCTTCATTCGTTCCTGGTGCTTCAACTGAAGAAGCTTTACAAGAGATGATAAAAAAAGCAGCTGGTAATTAATGCTGTTAATTAGTGTCCATTAAAATGTAGCCTGGTTGCTAGTAACAGAATCTTCTACATCACCTAGTATAGGCTCTGCGGTTTTGCCGCAGGGCCTCATGTTCTAGCTCAGATAACTAATAACGTAAACTAGCGACAGCTGTTTGCATTATAAGATTTTTGATGCAAGTAAATCTGGCTACATCCTTATTTAAGATTTATACTGCAGTTCGCAAATTCCCTAAGAAAAAATCTTAGTAACGCAAGTTGTATTAATTAATTTGAGATGTTTTATGACCAAACCCACCACGTTTCAAGATATTATTTTGACTTTACAAAATTATTGGGCAGCGCAAGGTTGTGTAATTTTGCAGCCTTTAGATATGGAAGTTGGTGCCGGGACTTTTCACCCCGCAACCTTTTTAAGAGCAATTGGGCCTGAGCCATGGTCAGCTGCTTATGTACAACCATCAAGGCGGCCCACTGATGGACGTTACGGGGAAAACCCTAATCGTGTGCAGCACTATTATCAATTCCAAGTAGTGTTAAAACCTTCCCCCCTGGATATCCAAGAAAAGTATTTAGATTCTTTGCGTGCCCTAGGTGTTGATCCATTAACAGATGATATCCGTTTTGTTGAAGATAACTGGGAGTCGCCTACTCTAGGTGCTTGGGGATTAGGTTGGGAAGTATGGCAAAACGGAATGGAAGTCTCACAATTTACCTATTTTCAACAGGTAGGTGGTTTGGCTTGTAAACCGGTTACTGGTGAATTGACTTACGGTTTAGAGCGGATTTCTATGTTTGTGCTTGGGGTTGATAATTTATTTGATTTGCCCTGGTGTCGTACCTCACATGGTGTTGTCACTTATGGTGATGTATTCCATCAGAATGAAGTAGAAATGTCTGCCTATAATTTTGAGCATGCTAATGTTGAAGAATTATTTAGACAATTTGATTATTACGAGCAAGAGGCGCAAAAATTAATTTATTTGCAATTACCGCTACCTGCTTATGAAATGGTAATGAAAGCCTCTCATGCCTTTAATCTACTTGATGCTCGCAAGGCAATATCCGTTACCGAGCGTCAACGTTTTATTTTAAGGGTGCGCCAATTGTCCCGAGCAGTGGCACAAGCATATTATCAAGCGCGTGAAGCTTTAGGCTTTCCTATGCAAAAAGGTGTGTAATGGTTAACGATTTTATTTTTGAATTAGGTTGCGAAGAACTTCCTTCTGGAGCTGTTTGGACTTTGGCTAATGAGTTTGCCAATAATTTATTAGCAAGTTTAGACAAGACGCAATTAAGTTATGGTGAAGTAAAACGCTTTGCCACACCAAGACGACTCGCTCTCGTTGTCTATGACCTACAAACAGAGCAAGCAAGCCAGTTAATAACCCGTCGTGGGCCTGCTGCAATTGCTGCTTTTGACAAAGAAGGCAAGCCAACTCCGGCTCTATCTGGTTTTGCTAAGTCTTGCGGTGTTGATGTGTCGCAATTATCACGTATTCAGACTGATAAAGGCGAGTGGATGGTTTATGAAACTCAGCAAGCGGGCGGATTGACCAAAAATTTATTACCCGAGTTAGTCAAACAAGCTCTAGCTAATTTACCTATTGCTAAACCAATGCGCTGGGGTGATGGAGATGATGAATTTGCAAGGCCAGTTCATTGGGCTGTGATGCTTTATGGCGATGAACTTATATCAACGCAGATTCTAGGGGTTGATACCGGTCGAAACAGCCGCGGACATCGTTTCCATTCTCCGCAAGAATTTCCAGTAAGATCTGCTAAGGCTTACGAGCAACAATTAAAAGAAGCCTATGTCATTGCTGATTTTGCGGTAAGAAGAAAGCTAATCTTTGAACAAATAAATCAATTAGCTGAGACCCTTAATGCCACTGCGGTAATGCCAGAAGAGTTGTTAGATGAGGTAAGCTCTATTGTAGAATGGCCAAAGGGGTTGCTAGCAAACTTTGAAAAAGAATTCTTAGATGTTCCTGCTGAGGCTTTAATTGCTTCAATGCAAGCGCATCAAAAATGTTTTGCTTTAAAAGATCAGCAAGGTAATTTACTTCCCCATTTTATTACGGTGAGCAATATTGAAAGCACTAGGCCCGAACAGGTGGTTTTAGGTAATGAAAAAGTGATGCGTGCTCGCTTAAGTGATGCCGCTTTTTTCTTTCGCCAAGATAAAAAGCAAGCCTTAAGCCAGCATATTAAAGCTACGGAGAATGTAGTATTCCAGGAAAAATTGGGAAGCCTTTATCAAAAGGCAGAGCGGGTGCAACAGCTTATGGTCTATTTATCGACAGTATTGGCTCTGCCCCAACAACAAGCTGAGCGTGCTGCAGAACTATCTAAATGTGATTTATTAAGTGGAATGGTTGGCGAGTTCCCGGAACTACAAGGTTTAATGGGGTATTATTATGCTTTGCATGATGGAGAGGCATTAGAAGTTGCACGGGCTTTAGATGAACAATATATGCCCCGGTTTGCTGCTGATAGTTTACCCGACTCTGTTTTAGGCAAAGCGCTTTCTTTGGCTGATAGAATTGATACCTTAGTTGGGATTTTTGCGATTGGGCAAAAACCATCAGGGGTGAAAGATCCATTTAAATTACGGCGCCATGCCTTGGCTGTAGTCCGGATATTGGCATCTATTACCACGCCAATCAATATAAGCGATCTGATTGATCAATCGATCCGTATTTATGGTTCCATTTTACCAGCTGACCGCTCCTCGTTAACTGAGTTAAAGCCTTTTATTTTAGATAGACTAAATTCCTATTACCAGAATCAAAATTTTACTATCGATTTAATTCAAGCAGTGCGTGCACGGCAAGACGAATGTTTTTATGATTTAGAGAGTCGTTTAAAGGCATTAAAAAATTTCATTGGCTTACCGGAAGCCGCTTCTTTAAGTGCTGCCTGCAAACGAGTGGGGAATATTCTGAATAGTGCTGGTGTTTCACCCACAAGCTATGCGCTCAATGAACAGCTTTTGGAGGAGGGTGCAGAAAAAGCCTTATATGTGCAATTAAGACAACTGCATCAGCGAGTAAATGCTTTCTATGACGAGAAGGAATACAATGCGGTATTAAAAGAGCTTGCTGGTATTAAAGAACCAGTGGATGCCTTCTTTGATAATGTTATGGTTATGGTCGAAAATGAAACTGTTAAACATAATCGTTTAGCCTTGCTTACCCACTTACAAGACTTACTACGTGGGGTAGCCGATATTTCGATGCTTCAGCTAATATGAACAAAGTCATTTTATTGGATAGGGACGGTGTAATTAATTATGATTCGCTTCATTATATAAAAAGTGAAGCGGAATATATTTTAATACCTGAAAGCGTTGATGCTATTGCCCGCTTAACTGAAGCGGGTTATAAAATTGGCTTAGCAACAAATCAATCAGGAGTATCCAGAGGCCTATATTCAGAAGATACACTTTTGGCTATTCATCAGAAAATGGTAAATACGATAGAGGAAGCAGGAGGGAGGATCGATGCGATAGAATATTGTATTCATCTTCCTGAAAAAAATTGTGCCTGTCGCAAACCTAAACCCGGAATGCTTTATGCCTTAGCTCAAAAACTTAAATGCTCTTTAGAGGGAGTTCCGTTTGTTGGTGATCGTATTTCAGATATTCAAGCGGCTCAAGCGGTGGGCGCATACCCGGTGATGATTTTATCTTCAATGACGGATCGGCAACATTTGCAGAATTATCCTCAAATTCCTACTTATGATTCTTTAGCTGCTTTTGTAGATACTTTATTAGCGAATCCTAAATAATGACTGAGATAAATTGCATTGGGTATGAAATCGACGAGTTGCAAGCAAAGGCTTTGCAATGGGCATCACAACTCAATCTGAAATTGGAAAAAGATTGTCAGCAAGGCCTATTTCTTACGGCTAAACAGCTTTGTCTCAAAATGTCTTCATTCAACTTACTTGCTGCGGACTTTAGCTCTAGCACCTGGTACAAAAGAAAAACTGAGGGAAAAAAACAAGGTTTAGTACGTGCTTGTAAACCAAGTGCTGGACTTAAAATTATAGATGCCACCGCGGGATGGGGGCGTGATGCCGCAATATTAGCATCTTTTGGTGCGGAAGTACTAATGCTTGAGCGTAATCCAATCATGGCGAGTTTATTGGCAGATGCTTTAGCCAGAAGAACCTTAGCTGAGCAAGAGCAAATGAATTTATCTTTGTATCAAGGCAATGCCTTAGTCTATTTATCGAAATTATCCCTACCAGACTATCCGGATGTAATTTATATTGACCCCATGCACCCGATACGTACTAAATCCGCTTTAGTGAAAAAGGATATGCAGGCCTTACAAGAGCTTATTGGTCCGGATGAAGATGCTTTAGAACTAATAAAGCTTGCCAGGCAACGCTGCAAAAATAGAGTCGTGGTCAAATGGCCGCAAAAGATAAATGCTTTATTGTCTCCTAATGCTAGTATTGCGGGTAAAACCATCCGTTTTGATATTTATACGACTACAACGTTGTAGTCCTCTTTGTTGAGAAAATCCCTATTTACTTCTTTGTTCGCAAAGCCGCTATCCATATTCTATCTAGTGCGAGCTTTAGCGAAGCAATCCCTAAGGTCAATCAGGATGTCTTTTGTCTATAAGTAGTCACAACAAAAAACCTTAAAATTGCTTCACTTTATTTGCCTACGAGGTTTAAATCTGATTAATTTGCTTAAGCAAAATCAGCTAACTCTTCTTTTAATCGCTTTTCTTCAAATAAATCTTCAATTTTTCTACGGCGTTCAAGTTTGGTGGACGGACTGACTTCGGTGGGAATGGTTGTAGGTGTTTCGTTGAATTCATCTAGTTCGCTATCTAATTCATCAAAACTATTAATGCCCATAGCTGTTCTCCTTAGCTAATTTTGAGTTCCATTTCACTGTTTTAGAGCTGACTCGGATGTAATTATGATCGTTTTATAATTTTGTCATAATTAACATAGCAATAACGTAGGCTCAACCTACAAATATTGCGTTGATATCATTAATTAAATGATGATTTAAAAAAATAGCCATCATCTTTTAGAGATCATGGCTAACATAACAGAATTTAAGATTTTGGCCTAGCAAAATTAATAAGTTTTTTAAGTGTGAGCACCTAGATCAGCATGGTGCTCTTCTTCTTCATCGTTTTCTGCGGCTAATTCAGCAGCCTTAGCTTTTTCCTCAGCAATTCTTTGTTGTTCTGCTTGTTCTGCCTCATATTTAGACTTAAGCTGCTCAAGGGCATCTTTAACAGGTTTCGTTTCTTGACCTGTCGTAGTGAGTTTAAATTTATCATCCCTTTCGGCAGTAATTTTTTCCGCTTTTGCTTTAAATTCGGCAATTTTTTCTTTTCCGAAGACTTTCTCAGGATCAAAATCTTTTTTCTCACCTTTTACAGTGACATTAATTTTGATTTTTTCAGGTGGATAGCCCGCATTAATACAGGCGTGATAAGCTTGCTCAGCTCGCTTCATAGCCATGGCTTCATTGCTGTAATTAACATTCATTTGGATTGATGATTTACCGCTTGCCCGGACTGCTTCGGCTAATAAATTCATATCGTGTTGAACTTTATTGCCTAAAAAATAACCCACTGGGGAACCAAAAGGATTAAGCATAGCGCCAATTTCTAAAGTAAACTCACCTGGTTTTTTCTGTTTTATCGTTTTACCTGTTTTACTGAGTATTTCTGGCAAGTCGGCGAGATTAACATGACCCACATTAGGATCGGCATCTTTTGCATTTAATAGACCTACACTTAAATTGCCAAATTTATCTTCTATCTGTTTTATTTTGGCTTTTGCGTCCAGAATTTCCTGTATAAGTTCTTTCTTACGTTGATCTTCTGGTGAATTGGGGGCAGGTAGTCCTAGTTTTCTGGCCTCTTCCTCTTTAGCTTGAATTTCTTCTTGTATAGGTTTTATTTCTTTATCCCTATTCGCTGCAGCGGCTAGCCTAATTACTTCTCGCATCTTTTTATTATCAGCACTCAAGGAGGCGATGAAATTGACCTCAGCAAAATCATTTCTTGCTGCTTGATGAAGCTTTACCTTAGCGGCTGAGGTTTCATCTTGAAAAGTTTTCATTTGGGCTTTGTGTGCGGTACTTAAGTCTTCGAGCATTGCTTTTTCGGCCGCAGCAAGATCAGTAACGCCTTCTGCTTTTAATTTGGTAACTAAGGGGCTGTCAGTGGGGGGCTGCGTAGGATCTGTAGGATGAGGAATTGGTTTAAAAAGAGCTTTTAAATTCTCTGTTTCGAGCTTTTGTTGCAGTTCGATATCCCTAACTCCTTCACTAACAATATCAGACATGGTTTGAATGACTGCTTCCACTTTCAAGGGCGGAATTTGTTTACTTAATTCAGCAAAATGTCGGGTGTTAGAAGTAAAATTTTTTTGTGCGGTATCAAGCATACCTTCTAAAGGTTTATCCGCAGCAACGATCCCTACATGCGGGTGCTGGTTAGATAAAGCATCTTGCACCATTTTTTTTATGTCAGGTTTATCTAAAGCCGCTTTAAGTTTTTCATCTTTTATAGCCGTGGCAAAGGTAGTAGCGGGCTCATCGATGTTTTTTTTCCTTGCAGCTAGGAAGGCATCGAAAGGGTGCTGATCAAACTTAAAATCCTTTCCTAAGCCTATTTGATCTCTAAAAATAAGATTGTTTTGCTGCAAGCGTTCAGCGGTGACCGTGCTATCGACAGTATTAGCCTTATTTAATCCATGCATAATTAATTTGCCGACGCCGTAAGCAACTAAGACACTCATATTTCGCTCTCACTTAGGATTGTTTTAAGTAAAGTATATCATAGAATTGTTAACTCTATCTTAATTGAAAGATAGCTCAATTTGAGCAATTGAGCTATCTAATATTGACTTACCAGGCAGGAATGGCTGAATCACCAAATAACTCTTTAGCTTTTTTCTTTACTTGTTCTGAGTTTAATGATTTCACAAAAAGCTCCAGTTGTGGACGCTTATTGGTATCCCGTTTTATAACAATCACATTGGCATAAGGTGAATCTTTCCCTTCAGTGAATAAAGCATTTTTAGAAGGGCTTAGACCTGCAGGAAGGGCGAAGGTAGTATTTATTACTGCCGCGGCTACATCAGGTAATACGCGTGGCAATTGTGCGGCATCCATTTCTTTAAACTGTAATTTTTTAGGGTTGCTATCGAGTTCAGGTACACCACTGTTCGTAGCATTTTTTAAGGTCACTAAGCCTGCTTTTTCTAATAGTAAAAAGGCGCGCATTTCATTGCTTGGATCATTAGGAACAGCAATAATGCTATTTTCGGGTATATCTTTCAATGACTTATATTTTTTCGAATAAATGCCCATAGGATAAACAAAAGTTCGCCCTATCGCTTGCAGATCATAGCCATGAGCTAGCATCGATGCTTTTAAATAAGGTAAATGCTGGTATACATTTGCATCTAAACTGCCGTCTTGTAAGGCTTCATTGGGTAGATTGTAATCATTAAATTCGACAATTTTAATGGTTAAGCCATGCTCTTTTTCAGCTACTTGTTTTGCGGTTTCAATAAGTTCAGTTTCTGGACCTGCAATGGTTCCGATAACGAGCATATTCGGAGAGGGTTTATTGCAAGAGATTAGGCTTAGAGCCAAAATAAGACAACTTAACATACGCATTATACTAACACTCCTTCTGAGTTTTGGGCTAAAAGTTAATGATGAGAGACTCGATGTGCTAAATAATCCCCTAACATTTGTAAGAGCTGTACCATCACAATGAGCACGATAACGGTTGAAATCATGATTCCCGCATCAAAACGCTGGTAGCCATGATTAATTGCCAAAGTGCCTAGTCCTCCTGCACCGACAGTTCCTGCCATAGCGGAATAATTAATTAAGGTAATTGCAGTGACCGTAATTGCATGAATGATTCCTGCTTTTGCTTCCGGTAGGAGAATATAGAAAATAATTTGTCTTGTATTGGCTCCCATAGAATATCCGGTTTCTATCAAGCCTTTAGGTAGGGCTTGGTAGACATTATCAATAAGACGAGCGAAGAATGGCGTTGCTCCTAAGGTTAAAGGAACAATCGCGGCATTCATGCCAATAGATGTACCTACAATTAAACGAGTGAATGGGATAATGGCTACTAATAAAATAATAAAGGGTATAGAGCGAGTAGTGTTGATAAACGCCGAAAGTGCTTTATGGAGTTTTGGGTTTGGCTTTATCGCTTTAGCGGCGTAGAGCAATGTCCCTAAAGGTAAACCAAGAAGAATAGCAAACAGGGTGCTAATAGCAACCATATAAAGCGTCTCGCCAGTAGCATTAAATAAATCAGATACCATCGTGTAGGACATAACCTAAAATCTCCACAGTTAATCCAGCTTGTTCACATCGTTTTACAAAGTCTTCAAGTAAAAGCGGATGAGCTGTTAATTCTACAACAACGACCCCACACACAGTGGTATCGTAACTATCGATATTAGCTAATAATATATTAATATCGAGTTTTAATTCTCTGCTTGTTTGACTAATAAAAGGAACCGTAGCCTCCATCCCTTTAAAAAATAAACGTACTAAGGGTTTATCGGTGACATAGGTTGCGAGCTTAGCTTTCAGCCATGAAGGCAGCTCAGGACTAAGCTGTTTATAAAACATTGCGCGAGCCACACCATCTTCTTTATTAAACATATCCGCTAGTGTGGTCGTTTCCACAATTTTGCTGTCTTCTATCACGGACACCCGTTTACAAATACGTTTAATGACTTCCATTTCATGGGTAATTAAAACGATAGTGATCCCATAGAGGCCATTAATTTTTTGCAAAAGATTTAATATAGCTTCGGTTGTCTCTGGATCAAGGGCAGAGGTTGCCTCATCGCAGAGAAGTATTTTAGGGGAACAACTTAAGGCTCTGGCAATTGCGACGCGTTGTTTTTGCCCACCGCTTAGTTGTGAGGGATAAGCATTTACTTTATCAGTAAGTTCAACAATAGGAAGCAATTCATCAATTTTAAGTTTAATGGATTCCTCATCAATGCCTTGAATGCGCATGGGCAGGGCAATATTTTCATACACTGTTTTAGAGTTTAACAAATTGAAATGCTGAAAAATCATTGCTATTTTATGACGCGCTTGTGCTAAATCTTTTCTAGATAAAGATAAAAGGTTCTGGCCATCAATAATCACCTCTCCTTGCTCAGGGCGCTCTAATAAATTAAGGCACCTTAATAAGGTAGATTTTCCGGCACCACTTCGTCCGATAATTCCAAATATTTCTCCTTCCTGAATAAATAGATCAACATTTTGGATGGCTGCTTTGCCAGAGAAAAATTTACTTACTCCACATAATTCAATCATTACTAAAACCTAAAGAATACAGCTGCGGGAGTGGCTAAGAGGATATTGGTGAGATTCCGCTTTAGCCGTATTTACAAAAAAGAAAACCTCTTTTGAGCGTCCGCAAGCTGAATGTTCAAATCGACGCTGTCAAACAGTATATACTATTTTGTTAAACATGCAATCTATCCGGGCTTTCTAGACAGGGTCACCTCATGAAAAATTTTGAGATAAGATAGTGGTTAAAATAGAATCATCCCATCCAGCATTTTTTCTGAGCCGCTTAATAGATTGCCTTTTCATCTGATTTTTAGTTAATTGAA
>NZ_RZGQ01000220.1 GCF_003989735.1 Legionella sp. km772
AAATCAAATAATCACTATAAAGATCAAGCATATCCATTTAATTCCCTCCCTAAAATTAAGGGCGGAATTCTAATGCTTTTTAGTCAAACTACAAGTTTATGTGCGTAACATGAGTTATAAAGATAACTATTAACGTCATTTGCTACTATAAACTCATTAGCAATACCACCCATGGTGTTGGTTAAGGTTTGATACCCCCCACTAACACCGGCATAAAAACTGCCTGCGAATAAACTCGAACTTGTCAATAAGATGGGAAAAATGGCCCATGCTTTTTTCATTTAAAACTCCATTTCATAAAAATAAATGCCGGAAGTAAATTGTAATCCCTATTAAAACTTTTTTATATAAAACAATCAGTTAAAAAGTCATAAATTAGCTTTAAATAGGGTCGTGTTCTGAGGGAGCGATTAATAAGACATTTTCTTTTACTTTGAAATGTGGTTGAATGACATTTTTTTATAAATCATCCACTTTTGCTATTAAAACATTAATAAAAGGATTTAAAATGAGAAAGACTTCCCTCTCCTCTGTTTTTTTAAGTTTATCCCTTGTAGGAACAGTCTCAGCTGGGACAATGGGTTCTGTTTGTAACTCTTTTTTATGTGCGGCTAATAATCCAGGCGGTTTTTATTTAGGTATCAGCGGAGTTTATGGCCAGCCAAGTGAAACGGGTTTAGGTTTAGTAACAGATAGCTGGTTATATGGCACAACGGCAATTAGTAAACCTTTTGATCCAGATTATAAATGGTATGGTATCGCCAAACTCGGGTATGATATTCCAGGAACCGCAAATAATGTTGAAATAAATTATCTCTTTTTAAATAATGGTACCCATGCTGTAAATGATTTTTCAGATGGTTCTATTGGCTTTGGTAGCATTTTATTTCCTGATGCAACAGTTCCTCCCACTCCCGGTTTTGTTAGCGATGCTTTATTGACTTATAAAGTGAGTCAAGTAGATGGAAAAGTAGGTAGAAAATACAGCGATGTTTCGGGTGCTTATCAAATTCGTACCTCAGTGGGGGTTCGTTGGGCAGAACTAAAACATTCTCTAGTATTTGCCGCGCCGGGAAATATGATCAGTCGATTTCAAGGAACCGGTCCTCTGTTTAGTTTAGATGGCCGCTACGGTTTCGGTTCAAACTTTGGACTAGTAGGCGCATTAGATTATGGCTTATTAATTGGCCAGGCGAACAGCCACTCCTTTGTAAACTTAGGAACAAATTATGGATTTGAGTGGCCTAAACGTAATCGAGTAGTCAATTCAGTAACCGGAAAATTAGGTATTGATTATACTTATAACTATTCCAATTTAGCTCAGTTTACTCTTGAAGGTGGTTATCAAGTTAATGAATATTTTAACGCAATGGATACTATCAGGGGCACTTTAGGTTTTGACAGTATTCAAAGGATAAACGGCCTCGAAACTAATGATTTTAGTGTACAGGGACCTTATGTGAGTTTGACGGTCCATGCTTAGTTCAAACTAGAGATCACTCTTGCCTCTTCCCTTCCCGCGTTGTACGCGGGAAGCAATAATTGGTATAGCGCGCACATATTTAGGTTCATTGACTTGGGTGTGCTTCGTAAAGCAGGCGTAGGTCGGGCAACAAATTGTCCGTCTTTGCTCAACGCGCACTCAGTACACATTATACCTTTTATCTAGGGCCTGATTTTCGCAGCCATTCTAACCCCTATTAGTTGTTTTAGAAATTAGACTGAATAATGACATTGTTTAAGCTCATTTTGATTAAATTCCATTGATCAAATAGTTGTTCTTGCAGATGCGTATTTGTTTGAATTTCTACCTCCTTGGCATTTCTTTGGTGTATCATATATTCAAAACCAGGAGTTCATCACGATTTGCAAAGGCTTTATCCATAGACAATATATTCCTTTTTGCATCACGAAAAAAAAGATAGTTTTAATATCTTATTTTGTATTAGCTAGAATACAAAGTAGGGCTTCACCTTTAAAAAATTAAGATCAAGTACCTAACTCGCAGAAAAAATCAAATTTTCTTCTTGATATGGTAATAGGCCATCTTGAATTAATGGGTGTCGCTCATCCGTTTTTTTCAGCTCAGCTGAGATATTCTTTGCCGATAATATGTTATGGGCTTTAAAAAATCCATAGGTACTTACTATACCAACAGCAGCACATCCAGTTATAGCAAGCGCTGCCATTCCGCCACTTAGAATTGTAGCAGCAACAACAAGTGCAAAAACTGATGCCGCAAACACCAGTGTTGCAAGAGCCATACTCGTATATAAAAATAAGCGCGAATATTGATGAGCCATTTCCGGGTTAGTTCTTGCTTCAATATGGAATTTAGTATTAGACATAATACGACCTGGAAGGATCATAGGGCATGGTATAAAACTTGGCCAAACAATGCCAAAAATAAGGTGGTTCCAACTAACATTTGATAAACTGGGTTTTGGAATACCTGCAAATTCTGTTAAAAACCACTGTGCTGCCACCGCACAGTTTTTACTTAAAATGCTGGCATCATTCCATTGTTTTTTAAGCTCTGGCGCATAATACTGCACCATGAAAGTGACGCCATTTAAATGCTGTAGGTTTTGTCGAGCGCATCCTGCTAATCTATTTTATTTGTTCAGATAGAGTATCTCCTTCTGCTATAAATACATTTTTACCTTTACATGGCACATTAAACCTTGTTAAATGCAGTCTATTTATTTTTAAAGATAAGAGATAGCATGCAAACTTTTATTTCACTTTCTACACTCACGATTTTAACTACTGCTTCTGGTTTTCTACCACCACCTAATGCAACTTCCCTCAATCCGCAGACCTATTCACCAACCCTTTTTGCTCCTGTCAACACTGACATTCTTCCACCACCTAATACCACTTACTCCAACCCACTGACCTCTTCACCAAATACCCTTGCACCTGTTAAGCCTAATTTTAATTCTACTCATAGTAATACGAGCTCTTATTCCATTCCGTTGGCCGTCACCTGGGTCCTTTTTCTTCTAGGCTTACTTTCTATTTGTGCTGCTGCCCGGGTGTATGAGGATGGTTGTGAAGAAAGCTATGGAAGAAGGTATCTGGCCTAGGTTGTCGCAAAAAATTTCATACTTTGTTAGAAGTTCTAAATTTGGGGAGTTGAACAAAAACCTGAAAACACGCCTTTACAGCGCTAAGGCTTCTAAAAATTACATCATATCAGCGGGTTTTAAGTTTGACTCATCTCCTAACGCTATAAAGATAGAATTGCATAATCATTCATATGCCCGCTATAATTGGACCGAAAACAAAAGCCATAAATTTCTATATACGAAATAATTTTGTAAAAGTAGGAAAAATTAAATTTTTGATTGGTGAAGGCTTATCTGAAATATATCTTCTTTTTCCCTAACAACACCCTGCATATCCAGTTGATAAGTTGTACCTATTAACCTTTTAATTCATTGATTACATCCACTCAGTCCTGACTAGAATTATTGTCTCCACCGATAAGGCCAGTTCATAGCGCCAAAGTCCTTAGCGTTATAGAGTAACGGGGCAATTTAACTGGGGGAATGCGATGCTCCCAATTCGTACGAATAGCTTTTTTCAAAATATAGGCAGACCCGGGTTCTAAGAAAAGTTTAATTTGCTCTTTCTTATTGCTCCTGTTCCTAAAATAAATGAAAGAGGAACTTGCAAGCGAAATCCCAATAATATCTTTAAAGACTGGCGCATCGCGATGCCAGTTAATGCCGGCATCGATAGGATATTCAGTAACTAGTATTTCCGCGATAGCCTCTGGAGGTGCTTGAATTAATTGGGCACTTCTAGCTATCAACGCATCCAGAAACCTAGGTGCTTGCTCCGTTACTTGAACAGTTCTTCCCTCATAGTTATAAAGCAAACCAAAATGACATACCCTACGCCTCGCTACTTGCCCAAATAAAATCACCTCTTGCCAACAGAGCGCTTGTAGCTGAAGGATAAGCTCCTTTTCTTCTGCCGTGCTAATAAAATTAGGAAAATACTCTAAACCTTCAGGCCAATCAATTAATGAATGAATGACTCATGTTACGCACGGTCAATTTTAAGCTGCCATATTTTTAAGCTCCTGCCAAGCAATCTGGTTCGCTCTAAGAATCAATTTGTACTTAATAGCAAAGTGATTTAAATGAGTTTTT
>NZ_RZGQ01000221.1 GCF_003989735.1 Legionella sp. km772
GGGATTAGATCCAATTTTGCAACTTCGAGCAGCTATTGCTAGCAATGATTGGGATCTAAATTGGAAAACTGTAGTTGCATCTATTTAGTTAGTTAGTGGCAACCATAAAAATTACACTTCCCTCGGTGCTCACTAAAACAGGGGTTATTTGAACCATGCCGAACTTATAGTGCGCGAAATATTTAATTTGTGTATAATGTATTATTTTCGATTAATGGTGCTAAATTGTACGAGGTTTATCATAAATGAAAATTACTACATTATTTTCTTGGTCTCAAGTCCTAGCAGGCGAAGTTAATCCTAGTGCACTGATAGCTAGCAAACAGGCGTCACCGATACCTAATTCCATATGGAAAAATCGATATATTTTTAACGAAAAGCTACCTGATTACTTGATACCTATGATGGAAGCCGGAGAAAGTCTATATGAGGAAGTACAAGCACTAACTACAAAACTGAACACAGTTCAAAAAAGAATAGTCTCTTCTATATCGCTAGTGGTAAGCCATCCAAATCTCGATGATGATGCACAAAAAAGACTAATCGAACAGCTTTGCTTATACAATAATAAAGTACTCATTTGTGTTGCGGTGCTTTTAGGAAGACCAGCTTGGATCCGTAGTTTTTTAGTTGGCCAGACGAATTCATATATAGAAGATATAAATGTTGAGCTTTTTTGCCTTGCTGCCGCACAAGGCCATTTGGATATCATGGAGCGCTTAATGCAATTAGCTCCAGATAAAGTGCAAGAGATGATTGCAGCAGAGAAATATGGGGCTTTTTTCTCGGCTGCCGAACAAGGCCATTTGGATATCATGGAGCGCTTAATGCAATTAGCTCCAGATAAAGTGCAAGAGATGATTGCAGCAGGGGACTATAGGGCTTTTTTCTCGGCTGCCGAACAAGGCCATTTGGATATCATGGAGCGCTTAATGCAATTAGCTCCAGGTATGGTAGAAGAGATGATTGCAGCAGAGGATTATAGGATTGTTTGCTTGGCTGCCGAACAAGACCGTTTGGGCATCATGGAGCGCTTAATGCAATTAGATCCAGATAAGGTACAAGTCATGGCTAAGCAATGGTATCGGTTCCTTTTTGTCTCCAACAAAACAGCTGACTATCTTGACACTCTGGCATTTTTGGCGCAACTCACTCCAGATATTGTCACACAATTTGATTGCCGCCTTTTTGTCTTGGCTGCCGCAAAAGGCCGTTTGGATATCATGGAGCGCTTAATGCAAGTAGCTCCAGATAAGGTACAAGAGATGATTGCAGCAGGGGATTATAAGGCTTTTTGCGTGGCTGCCGCAAAAGGCCGTTTGGATATCATGGAGCGCTTAATGCAAGTAGCTCCAGATAAGGTGCAAGAGATGGCTAATTTTTTTGGGATTTATTCTCTTCAAATGCAGAATAATTTTATTGCACTTTGGGACGCTGATGATACTACCATTGATTATTGTATGTATATTATGGATCGTTTAATGCAATTAGTTCCAGACAAGGCTCAAGACCTGCTTGATGCGAGAGGAAGTTACCCAATGCTCTTCTTAGCTGCGAAAAGCGCACGCCAAGATATTATAGAAAACTTGATGCAATTAGCTCCAGATAAGGTACAAGAGATGATTGCAGCAGGGGATTATAAGGCTTTTTGCGTGGCTGCCGAACAAGGTCATTTGGATATCATGGAGCGCTTAATGCAATTAGCTCCAGATAAGGTACAAGAGATGATTGCAGCAGGGGATTATAAGGCTTTTTGCGTGGCTGCCGCACAAGGCCGTTTGGATATCATGGAGCGCTTAATGCAATTAGCTCCAGATAAGGTACAAGAGATGATTGCAGCAGGGGATTATAAGGCTTTTTGCGTGGCTGCCGAACGAGGCCATTTGGATATCATGAGGTACTTGGTCGGATTGGCGCAGCGAGAACGTGAAGCAATGATAGCAACATTATGTAGAAGGCCTTATTTTCTGACTTTTCATGATTTCGAGGAACCTATTCGCTATTTAGATGAAATATCGCCGAACAATGTGCTATCAATGATTGAGTCCAATAATTATGGATTTTTCCGTAATGCTGCCGCTTTAAGACGCCTTAATATTACTAATTATTTATTAACGAAACCCGACGTTTTTTCCTATGCCGAGGCTCATAATTATGAATATGGGTTTGATTTTATTAACCCTTTTGTAGGCGCAAAGCTCAGTGCTCTTCGCTCGCAAAAAGCCACTATGGAAGCAGCTAATCCAAACGTCATTTTTAATATAGAAAACGAAGAAGAAGCAAAACTCCTATTTTATATGTTACGAAACATAATCCGACGTAATGATGAAGCGTTACGTGATGACATTTTGTTTTTATTGGAAATACCCGCAGTAAAAAATTTAGCTCACCAGGCAGTAAGTCCTGAACAGCACAATGAACTACTACGCATTGCCTTAAACCTTGACAATGAATCTGCAGCAGCATTGTTAATGAATATCCCTGCTGTTCGCGCATTGGCAGAACAAAATAATTTTTATCGCAATGAGCGAGCAGGATTATTAGATTTATCAGCACTTGCCCGCGACCGCGAATCTTCGATGACCGCTTTAAGCAAAGATGAGCGCTTACGCTTAGAGGGCGTGATTAATCGCTATGAACCTTTGTTAAAGACCACTGGGGCCAGCAACATTTTAGATAATTTACGCGACACCCTTAAATCACGCTATGATGAAAGCCCTGCCAGTATAAAAGTGATTAGCAACAACGAGAACAACACTAGAACTATTGAATTACCCCTGGCATGGCCTGACTTCCAGGCATTAGAATTAAATGCCTTAGAAAGAAAATCAGCGCTAAAGGCTTATTACCAACATAAAGACCATACCGCTTACCGTTATTTATCAAAGCCTAACCCATGGATGCATGCTCATGCTTCTTATGTTCATGTAGATGAAAACAATCTTAATGAAAAATGGTCTACCTTTGAGGAATATCAAGCAGAAATTGCACTTTTTTATTTAGCCGCAATTGATGAACAAGCAATCCCTAGTGATGGCTATACGTTAGAAACACGCTTAGAACATTTTATTGATGAATTAGCACATATAGGGCGCGCCCATAACTGGGATAAAACACGCATCAAAGTAAATGCCAATGGCGAGGAACAATACGATGAAGATGGAAATGTCATAACTGAAGAATATGACGACCAAGAGGCAGACAGGCCAAGTTGTTATTCTGGTGTTAAGCGTCGTTTATTTCAATCATTACAAGGACATGCTTTATTAAAACTCCTGACCAAAGACTTGCTGAACGAGGAAATTGATGCATTTGTGGTGCATCATTTCGAAGAGTGCCTCAAGCAAGGCCATGGCGATGCAGTTAAAAATGCCTGGGAAAAATGCATAGGTGGCGATGACATGACAGATGAGGATTGGAGTGCCTTGAAATTACTGGATTTTTCTATAGAAAAACAACAGCAACTCAAAGAATACCTGGGCTCTAAGTACGGCAACTCTTTCTCGCTAAGCCAGGAGTTTTTGCAGCAAGTGGATAATGCATTTAGATTTAAGCAGGAGCCAGATGCGCACCTACTTAATTTCGGGCATGCTAAGCCACAGCGCCTGTTTCCAGGTCAAGACATTGAAGTGACATCAATCCTCAGTAGGACTGGATTTTTTTCTTCGCCACCTGCATTCGATAATGAAAATGTACAGGAAGAGGGGAGTGTAATTTTTATGGTTGACAATAGATGTTAAAACGGTAATACTAGCTTCAATTAAAAACCTGTTAGGTGCTATTGTGGCAAAGTATTATCGAGTCATATTTGAAGAATATGATATGAAGCCTTGCAATGAAACGCAAGATAATATTATTTTAGAAGGCGAAGTTTCAGCCCCAGAAAGTTGCTTGGATTTTGGTATCCGTCATGAAGTTCAAATGGAATTGATATCTAAAACCCAAGATAAAATTCTGCAATTGCAGGCTAGTGAGGTATCTTTCAAAGATGATTGTTGTCCAAAATGTCCTGATGGGCTTTTAAAAAAACACGGGTTCAAATCTACTGAACACTTCCACCAAATTTTGTAGTCATTTTTGAGAGCAGTTATCGACCAACGAATTGGTTTATGATACATAGTTTATCGCTAAATAAAAATAAGGATCATGATGAT
>NZ_RZGQ01000222.1 GCF_003989735.1 Legionella sp. km772
GATAAAAACTCATTTAAATCACTTTGCTATTAAGTACAAATTGATTCTTAGAGCGAACCAGATTGCTTGGCAGGAGCTTAAAAATATGGCAGCTTAAAATTGACCGTGCGTAACATGAGATAATAAATTAATTCGGTAGTTTTTATAATTTCAGGTAGGGTAAAAAAACGCTCGTCATACCAGGTAACTGGAAAACAGTCTCCTGGGACCGGGTCGATGCCAAAAAGAGTAATTACGGTATGCGGAAAGTTTGTTTTTAGTTTAATAAACCAAAGCTCTTCTTCTTCTTTAGGAATTAAATTAATTTGCGCTTTTAAGACCTCGATAATACTGGGTGTATTATTAGTCGGTTTACCCTTATATCGTTTAGTTTGTTGTTCAAGGAGCTGTTTCGCTAGCTCCTCAAAGCTAGCACAGCTGCTTATGAAGCTTTGTATTGCCTCTAATTCATGGGCAATTAGAATTGATTCAACCGCACCTCTGCTGTGAGCTATCATGTTAAGCCGTGTCTGCCCGCGGGCTATTGCTTTGATGGTGGCTGCCAGACCCAAAGCAATTTTTTCTCCAATATTAGAGCCATCGGTACTAGGGCCGTTAACAACCACGACCTCATCAGACCAATAGGGGTAAGGATTTTTGGCATCTACCTTGGTGGTTTTGGCGGGGCTGGAGGTTTTGATGAGAGAGGCAATGATGCTTAATGTTTCGCCTTTAGGATAATCTTTTACTTTGCTTCCTTTAGTATAAGGGAGGGTTTTGGCTGTTTTTTTTAAATCGGGGGTAAACTCAGTTATCGTACCCAGCATGACAAGGGTGAAGGGTTGCTTTTCAATTTTACTGTCCATAGTAGCTGCCTCATATTGTGACACCATGAACCATTATAGAGTCTAATTAATAGAAAAATAAACAGGTATTAAGCAATTTTAACTAAGTAGCCTTGTCGACCCACAACAAGCTACTTAAATGATTCTACTAGCAATTTAGATAGTATACCGGCGGACAACATCAGCATAACTTAATTTATCGAGGACTACAGGCAATGGCTTGGCCTTAGTGAGAGGATTTTCAAAGAACTCTAATTGCTTTACAAAAGAATTGATGATTTGCATTTTAGTAGCTACAGAATGACCTACTTTATTTTCTAGGTTTTGAATAAGGCTTCTCAGTTTATTGCTTTTATAGAGGTCTGCAAATAACTCCGGGGTACTTCGACTATTTTTGCCTTCAGTTACCGCTTTGAAACATAAGTAAAACATCGCAGCAGCAGCAAAGCAGCAGACTTGATCATTTGTTCTTGATTGCAACTTTTCTCTTCTATCGAAAATACCTGTTCTCGGATCTTCAATAAAAACATGCTCTTCACCCGGTGTCTTAAAAACGGCGTAAGCATGATTGGGGGGCGGAACTTTTCCGACTATCTTATAAAAAAATGCTTGCCTACCTTCATCTCCAGCAAGGCCGCATACACCAATATCTTTATAAGTAAGAGGGAGTCTTTGATCCTTAATTGCAAGCTCAACTGCGGTTTTTATATAGGCAGGTTTATCTTTGATATTACATAAATTGTCACAATCTATCACAGCGAAATAGCGTCCAATTCCAATTTCAAGTAATTGAACCCCTATATAGTTCTCTTCACTGGATGAACAATCGATCCATGCAGATTGCTTTAGTAGCTTTTCCATAAGAATCCGAACTTCGTTTGAGAATAAGGCTAGGCTCTCAAGCACTTTATTATTTTTCTGAGGAGTAAAAAACTTCATTGTCCAAATCCTCCATTAGTTCGCGATTAAATATAATTTTGACCAACCTTTTAACTATAAAATTAAAAATTAGATGTAGTCAAGATGTATTGTCTGGTAGGAGATTATACACTAAAGAGAGATAAAAGTACATATTGAGTTTGTTTTATCTATTTGGTTCGCAAATATAATAGAGCCAATAACTCACTGATCATAAGATTAGTTAAGTTATATTGGGCAAATTTTGGATCTTATTGAACTTAAAGTGCGAACATTATACTGATCTTAATCGATGCTCTATGGACTCAGGGTTCATAATAAGTAGGCTTTTTAAATGATTATTTGGATCATAGAATTGGAGCGCCTCGTTTAGGGCTAGGCTGTTATCAAAGTCATTTAATTGGTTTATTTTTATTTTATTACTTTCCGGTAAAGTGATAATTTCTTCCACTGAATCAACTATTAAACCATAATTTAAGTTGGCGCTTTTAAAAATCAGGACCTTATTCGCTGAATGATTGAGTTTATTTTTGCCATAGAGTTTTCGACCATTTATTATAAGGACCATTTCACCGCGAAGATTCATCAGGCCTTCACAAAACTCAGGAAGACCTACAGGTTCAAGTAAATTCGTCGGCTCTTCCATGATTTCTTTAACTTGAGTAATGGGGATAGCATACCCTTGATCTAATACAAAAGTGATGAAGGTGATTCTTATTTCATTTTTCTTTTCTCTTAATAAAGCGGCTTCTGTGTTGTACAGGGTGCTATGCCCATGAGTAATAGCGACAATTTCTTCATTAGATAGGATGTACTCGCTATTGAGTAATAAGGCATGAGTTTGGTTACTCATTACAATACACCCACTAAACATTTGAGCACGTTGATTATTTAAAATTGGGAAAGTTTTTAAATCTGTTTCATAGTAAGTTTGGATACTGTTCACGGAATCAACGAGTAATCCAAAACACTCGTTACCTAGCCTCATCACGATAACATTTTGCATGGACTGGTTACTTAGGGCGGACTCATTTTTGCTTACAAACCCCAATAAACCTGAGAAATTTATTACAGGGACAATCATTCCTCGCACATTAATAGTGCCCATGCAATGATTAACTGCTAATACAGAACAACTTATTTTATCTACTTTAACGATTTCTTGAATCTGCTCAATATTAAGAGCAAAAATTGATGTTCCACATAAAAATGAAATACATTGTTTACGTACACCCTTTGTTTGAGATAGGGATTGTTGTTGGTTGAACGAGATATTGCTTTGTGTAGGAATTGCTTTAACTTTCATGAGGTTTTGTACATTGAGAATTTGGATAAGACGCTTTCCATTTTCCTTTTTAAATACCCCACTTATTATTTGATTATCATTAGGATCCATAAAATTGCTTCGTTCATCTTCAGAACATTTAAAAATTTCTCCTGTCTTATCCAGCAGGATTCCGATTAGGTTGCCATTAAGCTCTAAGATGCCTATTTTGGCCTCATTTTGCTTTTCTATGGTTTCATGCGTGGTTGTTAATTCAAGAAGTGGTTTTAAGTCAATCACCGGGATAATCATTCCTCTTAGATTAAAGAGACCTAAAAGATAATCAGGAGCAAGAGGCATTATAGTAAATTCATCAGGGGTATCTACTACCTCTTGTAATTGAGAAACAATGATTGCAAATTCACTATCACCTACGAAAAAAGAGCCATATATTTCCTTTGGCCTGGTATCTTGTTTTGTTTCGGCTGTTATGTCCATCGCTACCCCTTTGGTTCTTGCTGTATTTGAGGGAGAGTTTCAATCTTGTAAGTAAAATTTTTTGAGTCTATGATTAATCTTTTCCCTTGGTTTGTTCCTTGCTCCGTTATTGAAGCGCTCAGTCCATTTTTCTTTAATTCACTATGTGCCATTTTTATATTTAGTGCCCCGATTAATTGATCTTCATTTTGTGTTGTTAGGTTGGTCATATTACTTCCGCCTGCTATCACAACTTTAATTTTTTTTTTATCCTCAGGTTTAATTTTCATTAAAGCAATCAAAGAGGGGATGGCTTGGTCGACAAAACGTGCACCAATTTGATAGCTTTTATTGGGGGATTGCGGCAATAAACAATGCGCTAAACCACAAATCCCTTTTTCTTCCCAAATAAACCCGATTCCTACACAAGATCCTAAAATTGTTTTTAGAATTTCTCCATGTTTGGCAATCTTCACCTCGCCGATGTGTACATTAATGTAATTGTTCATTATCGCCCTCAGGATGCCCCTTTTTTTTATATATAACTCATGTTACGCACGGTCAATTTTAAGCTGCCATATTTTTAAGCTCCTGCCAAGCAATCTGGTTCGCTCTAAGAATCAATTTGTACTTAATAGCAAAGTGATTTAAATGAGTTTTT
>NZ_RZGQ01000223.1 GCF_003989735.1 Legionella sp. km772
AATCAAATAATCACTATAAAGATCAAGCATATCCATTTAATTCCCTCCCTAAAATTAAGGGCGGAATTCTAATGCTTTTTAGTCAAACTACAAGTTTATGTGCGTAACATGAGTAACTTAGATACAGTGGCTCTATTTGTGCTAAAGCGGCGTTAAAACTTTGCTCGGATTCAAGAGGATGTGCCTTTTTGTAAAGATTTAGGAAAAGGCGAGTAAACTTACCCTGGCGACCATCAATTTTACCAGGACTAAAATTGTTTTCTAAAAGAAAAATCTGTAGGCGCACCTGTTGATCAAATAAATTTGTTGCTGTTCCTTGCACAGAGAAGGAAACAATAAAACTTAATAGAAAGATAAAAATTGGTATTTTTTTCATGGCGTCACCCTAAAAGCTAACACCCTAATATAAGTTTAGCATACTGCTCTGCAAAGAGGATTAAGAGGAAGAAAGCACCAGATATTGGGCTGAAAATCATTTTGAGGGGTAGATTGAGTCCCGAGGACTCAATCTTTAAGTTTTAGAGACTAATCAGTACTAGTTAAGCAAAAGGATCTTGTAGAATAATAGTGGAGTCACGTTCAGGGCCCGTAGAAAGCATGTGAATAGGAACACCTAAAAGCTGCTCAATACGCTTTAAATAAGCTAGCGCATTAGCCGGTAATTTTTCCATATCGACCACGTCGGCCGTGCTTTCACTCCAACCAGGCATTTCTTCATAAACCGGCACTAAACCATCGAAGTCCACCGCAGCTAAAGGAGGACGATGCATTATGTTCCCGTCTTGATCCTTATAAGCAACCGCTATACGAAGGGTTTCCAGACCATCTAAGACGTCTAATTTGGTCATACAAAGACCAGTGATGCTATTAAGCTCAATAGAACGTTTCAATAAGACCGCATCAAACCAACCACAACGTCGTGGTCTCCCAGTTACAGCACCGAACTCTTGCCCACGTTCAGCAATCGTCTTGCCAATTTCATCAAAAAGCTCTGTCGGGAAGGGACCACTACCTACACGGGTAGTATAGGCCTTGGTAATGCCCAGAATATAATCCAGATATCTTGGGCCAAAACCAGCCCCATTAACCACTGAACCGACACAGGTATTAGAGGAAGTAACAAAAGGGTAAGTACCATGATCGATGTCTAAGTAAACACCTTGAGCACCTTCAAATAGGATATTGTCACCCTTTTCTTTATGCTCATGTAAACAAGCAGATACATCGTAAACCATGGACTTCAATTCTCTAGCCCATAGCTCGGCCTCATCTAAAATAGGCTGTAATTCAACGGCTGGCTGTTTGAAATAGTTGGTTAAAACAAAATTATGATAGCTTAGTAGTTCCGTTAGCTTTTGTTTGAAACGCTCCGGATGGAATAAATCACCCACTTTTAAAGCGCGTCGGGCTATTTTATCTTCATAGGCAGGACCAATACCTCGACCAGTAGTACCGATTGCCGCATTTCCCATGTGCGCCTCACGCGCTTTATCTAAAGCAACGTGATAAGGAAGAATAAGGGGGCAAGCAAGGCTAATGCGTAAACGCTCGCGGACTTGAATCCCTCGTGCTTCTAGCTCATGGATTTCAGTGAGCAAAGCCTGGGGGGATAGCACTACGCCATTAGCAATATAACAAGTAACATGAGGTCTTAGCATTCCTGAAGGAATTAAACGAAGGACCGTTTTCACCCCGTTAATTTTCAAAGTATGCCCAGCGTTATGCCCACCTTGATAGCGAACCACGACTTCTGCTTTTTGGGTTAACAAATCAACGATTTTTCCTTTGCCTTCGTCGCCCCATTGTGTGCCTAAAATAACAACATTTTTACCCATTTATTTACTCTTACTATGCCAATGCAGCTGAGACTTAGTCTCAGCAAAATCGGTAATTATAATTACTTTTTACTTTGGACACCATCATTTTTTGGCATCGCCTGCTTAAAATAATCAAAAAACGCACTGCTTTGATCTAAAACTAAAATATCTTTTTTACTATGAAAACTCCCTTGATAGGCTAACAGACTACGGTAAAGAGCAAAAAAACTTGGGTTTTGGCTATACGCTTTGGTATAAATGGCGGCGGCTTCAGCCTGTCCAACAGCACGAATTTCTTGCGCCTTACTCCTTGTTTTGGCAAGTAATATCGTAACGTCTGCATCGGCCTTAGCTTGGATTTGCTCTGCTGCGGCGTGCCCATCTGCTCGATGACGGGTAGCTATTTTTTGCATATCTGCACGCATACGCTGATAAATTGCATTACTTGTATTAGCGGGTAATTCAATTCCTTTAATACGTACATCCACTACATTGATGCCTAAGATATTGGCCTGTTTTTGCGCCGCATCACGAAGTAAAGTCATCACATCATCACGGCCGCCAGAAACAACGTCTGAAATGGTTCGCTTACCAATTTGAGCTCTTAATAAGGTATTAAGCTGCTGCTCTAATAAAGTTTCTGCTTTAAACTGATTGCCGCTGGTGGATTTAAAATACTGCGCTAAATTGGTAATTTGCCATTTAACATAATAATCCACCATCACATCTTTTTTCTCTTTGGTTACTATTCGGGTTGACTTAATATCCATCGTTTGAATCCGCGTATCAAAAATGCGTACATTTTCTATAAACGGCGTTTTAAAATGCAGCCCCGGATTTAAGACCTTAACTTGACCTTGGGCATTATTAACTAAACGACCAAGGCGTAAAAGAATGCCTTGCTGCCCCTCATTCACTGTAAAAACGCAGGTAAATAAAATGATTAGAATAAATAATGCTAGGACACTAATAATGGCTTTAACTGAACTCATAATTAATCTCCTTGATAAGTCGGTCTAGTGAGATCACGACCGGCTAATAATAAATTTTCATCATTCTCATTGCTGCTAACTTCACTTTTTTTAATCGGTGAATTACTTACTGTCATATCCGTCTGCGCATTAGTTAATTTGTCTAAAGGTAAGTACAATAAATTCCCAGATTTAGCATCAACAATAATTTTGCTGCTTTTGTTGAACACTTTTTGCATGGTTTCTAAATACATTCGCTCCGATATAATCTCGGGAGCTGCTACGTATTGCGGTAATAAAGCGAGAAACTCGGCCACCTCACCCCTAGCTTTTAAAACAACTTGTTGGGAAAAGGCTTGCGCTTCTTGTTCTATTCGGCTGGCATTCCCCTCAGCAATAGGAACTACTTTTGCTGCATAAGCATAGGCTTGCTCTTTGAAACGTTTTTCGTCTTCTTGCGCTTTAATTGCATCATCAAAAGCATCTTGAACGCTTTCTGGCGCACGTGCAGGTTGCGGTGAAACATTGACGATAGCGATACCCGTTTTATATAAGGACAAGGTTTTTATTAAGGTATCTTGTACATTATTACCCCAGACTTCACGCCCCTCGGTAAGAATTTGATCTAAAGTAGTTGTACCCACGACTTGTCTTAAGGCACTGGAAGTAGCCTGTTGCAGGCTCTCCTCTGGATTTGCTACGTTAAATAAGTACTCTTTTAAATCACTAATCCGATATTGCACTGCCACCGATACCGATACGAGATTCTCATCACGTGTGAGCATTTGCGCAGAATAGGAATGATCCATGACGCGTTCAACATTCATGACTACTTTTGATGAAATAATGCGTGGGATCCAATGTGGGCCAGGACCAACCGTTTCCACATAATGCCCAAACCGAAGAATAACTGCTTGTTCTGCAGGATCAACGATAAAAATCCCGGAGAGCGCCCAAATCACCACAATAATTACAGCAATTAAGCCAGCAAGTAAACTTGCACCGCCATTAGAATTGCTATTATTCGATTTACCCGTACCCCCAGAAAATGTTTTCTTAAATTTTTCATGAATACGTTTAAACGCTTCATCTAAATCTGGTGGTTGATCTTTACCTTTCCAGGGATCCTTACCTTTTTCCGGTTCATTCCATCCCATGCCTGCTCCTAGCGATTTATAAAGCTAAGATTTTATGGGGTATATGAAGTTTAAGCAAGTAAAAGACGATTACTGACTCATGTTACGCACGGTCAATTTTAAGCTGCCATATTTTTAAGCTCCTGCCAAGCAATCTGGTTCGCTCTAAGAATCAATTTGTACTTAATAGCAAAGTGATTTAAATGAGTTTTTAT
>NZ_RZGQ01000224.1 GCF_003989735.1 Legionella sp. km772
TGGAAAATCAAATAATCACTATAAAGATCAAGCATATCCATTTAATTCCCTCCCTAAAATTAAGGGCGGAATTCTAATGCTTTTTAGTCAAACTACAAGTTTATGTGCGTAACATGAGTTATATAAGAGATTTTTTATGGGAATAGTCAAGAAAAACTATTACTTGCTCACTGGCGGCCCTGGTAGTGGTAAGAGTTCTGTCCTTCATTATTTAAAAATTCAATCCCATCGTGTTGTGGAGGAGGCTGCTCGAGCAATTCTAAAAGAGCAAAAAAGGAGAAAAGGGAATGCGACTCAATTTGGTGATCGTGCTCAGTTTTGCCAACTTATGTTGAGGCAATCTTTAGAAGATTTTAAAACACATTTAAGTTGTACGGAGAAGATTTTTTTTGATCGGGGTCTTCCTGATTTGTTAGGTTATAAATCTATAGCCAATGATGCCCGTTGGACCTCTATTATTGAAAAGGTTGAGCTCGCCAATCTAGAATACCGGTATAACCAAGAGGTTTTTTTGTTCCCTCCCTGGCAAGAAATTTATACTCTCGATGATGAACGTAGCCACAGTTTTTCGCAAGCATCCCAGGCTTACGATTTAATTAAAGAAGCACTTCTTGAGGCCAATTACTTTCCCATTGAAATACCTAAAGTACCAATTGAAGAAAGAGCTCAATTTATTCTCAGTAAAACCCAAAATGTAGTATAGGCAGGGAAGGTTTTGATGAATCCTGATTAGTTATCAGGATTCATCAAATTTAGATAGTTCAAATCCTATTGAGGGGGGAACAAGTCTTGAAACTTAACCCTGCTTTTTAAATGAATTGCTTTGCGTCGTAATTTCGCCAAATCAAACAACTTATAAATGATGATCGGCACTATAAAGCTTACCACGCCAATGCCAAAAGCGAGTTTATAGGTGGGATCTTTATTAAACACTAAGAAAAATAAAGCGATTAGCATTAGTACTATAGCCACTATTCCTGTATAGGGATAGCCAGGGGTAGAATAACGTAAATCTTTTATAGAATAACCTGCTTGATATAATCGTTTTCTAAAAGAAATTTGTGATAGACATAACGATATCCACGCTAAGGTACCAGTAAATCCTGACACGAGAAGCAAGGCCACGTATAATTTAGTCTGGCCAAAAAAGTACCCGACGCCTAATAAAGTCCATACCCCGATTAGGGTAGCAATTACTGCATTTTGCGGTATAGCATTCTCGTTAAATTTCGCAAAAGCATGAGGTGCCATACCATCTCTTGCCAAAGCATTTAAAGAGCGGACAGTTCCATAAAATCCAGAATTTGCGCAGGAAAGAGTTGCGGAGAGGGTTACAAAACTTGTTACCGCACCAGCCCAGCCCAATCCATGAAAGTTTAATGCATCAGCAAATACAGAATTAGATAAACCTGCTTTTTGCCAAGGGAAAATTAAAACTAAACAAAAGACAGGAATAATATAAATGAATAAGATTCTAAAGGTCACATTTCTTATCGCATGAGGGATCATGCGCGCAGGATTTTCTGATTCCCCTGCAGCTAAGCCGATAATTTCCGAGCCTTGATAATTCACCAAAAGCAATACCATCGCGGTTAGAAGAGACATTGCGCCATTCGGTAGCAAGCCCCCATCACCTAGCATGTATTTCATTCCTATGAAGCCTTGTGAGTTGCTGCCATGAATGATACCGAAAAATATAAGTAAGGCTAAGATAACAAAGCCCATGAGTGCAATAATTTTAATTAAGGCCAGCCAAAATTCAATTTCCCCGAAGGTATCTACTTTGGCTAAGTTGATATAGGTTATGAGTAAACCGAAACAAATGGCGCACAAATAACCATTTACGCCAGTGAACATCTCCATAATAATGCCGCCGGCTACACACTCTGCAGGAATATAGGCAACCCAACTAATCCAATAGGACCAGCCAACCCCGCACGCGACGGAGGGGGAAATAAAATCGGAAGTATAGGTCACAAAAGAGCCCGAAATAGGAATTGCGACAGCCAACTCCCCCATGCACAGCATGGTTAAATAAATAATGAGTCCGCCTAGCATATAAGCAATAAAAACAGCAGGTCCTACGAGATTAATTACCTCACCTGTCCCTAAAAAGTAACAGGAACCAATAATTCCTCCTAATGCGATTAATTGAACGTGTCGGTCTTTTAAACCACGGTTATAGCCAGCATCTTTAATCGGCTTAGAGCTTGTTAGGTTAGTCTTATTCACAGGCTGTTTGGTTCTCACTAAGTAATAATAAAAAATAATAAATCTAATGTTATATTTATCCTAAAACTTTTAAAACCATTGATCTTTAAAAAATTAAAATAAATTATAACGTAATGATTTATCTCAATATTTTTTTATTTAAATTGCTATGTTTGCTAATGCAAAAAAAATGTTCCGCGGTTATAGCATAAAAATTGCTCTTTTAAAAGAAAATATAGTATTTCACTTCTATAAATATAGTGGATATTTTCTAAATTTTTTAATTAAGATTAGATATTGAAGAAATCGCTTTGACCTATGGAACGAGCTATTATAGGATTAAAATTTACTTTCTAAACAAGAACCTGTATGCGCTCGTATTTTTTAATTATCCTTATTTCAATCACTATCGCTTTCAATGCCTATAGCGCTGAGAAAATAGATTGTACCAGCCACCGATGTATTGCAGTAATTAATGCAGGAAGTACAGGTTCACGAGTATATATTTATACTTATGACTTAGACACCACCAACACGCCAACCCATATCACTAAGGTCTGGAGTAATGCGATCAAACCGGGCCTTGCAACTCTCGAACCCAAGTCTTCTGCTATTTTCCCTTATTTGAATGAATTATTGAATGAGCTTCCTGAATATAAAGGACGAGTATATTTTTATGCTACCGCGGGTATGAGATTAAACTCCAAAGAAAACACTGATGCGATTTATACCTTAATAAGGACGTGGTTCAAAGGGAAAGAAAATTTAAAACTGATTGAGGCGAGAACAATTGAGGGAAAAGAAGAAGGGCTCTTTGATTGGTTGGCAGTTAATTATCAACTGAAACGGTTAAATCAAACGAGTAAACCTTTGGCCGCCGTAATTGATATCGGCGGTGCCTCAACTCAGATTGCCTTCCCATTACCAGAATCTCAACCCGATGGGTTAAATGACGAACAAAATATATACTCATTAACTTTATACGGCCATAAAGTAAAAGTGGTTTCCTATAGCTTCTTAGGATTGGGAGAGAATAAAGCTCTTGAACCCTTTCAAAAATTTTCACCCTGTTATGCCCAAGGCTATCCCTTAAGCGCCGAAATACAAGGAAGGGGCAATATGCCGCAGTGTACCCAATCTATCACGAAACTGATCAATACCTATCCATTAAATGATGTAAAAAAGCTGGTATCGAGCTACTCACCGCAAGAATGGTATTTGATAGGAGGAATCACTTATATGTTGGATAGTATTCACCTAAAAACCAATGATAAATTCACCAACCAAGAGATGGCTTCCAAATCTGAACAACAATTTTGCCAAACCCTATGGTCTACATTAAAAGATGATGCCAAAAAACAAGATAACCGCCAAAACAGCTGCGCAGTCTCCTCTTACCTCTACTCCTTACTGGTAAATGGCTATGGTATTTCAAATAAAGAGCCTATTAATTTAATGCCCAATAACCAGATAGATTGGAGTATAGGCGTGGTGTTCCTTAACCCCTAAATCTTACTATTGAAAGTTTGAGCAAGTACAGTATACTTTTTATAATGCCGCTGTAGCTCAGTTGGTAGAGCAGTTGATTCGTAATCAAAAGGTCGGAAGTTCGATTCTTCTCAGCGGCATAGTAAAATCAATGAGTTATAAATATAATAAATAAAAAATTTATTGCGTGTCGAACATGTGTCGAAGTCTCAGAATCAATAATCCTGTATACTATTCAAAGCAAACATTGGTTAGTCATGTCTATACTTACAATGACTTATATAAAAATGCTTATTGATGCCTATTAAATTATCGATGCTTATTAGGCAACGTCCCTGAAGTTTTTATAGACAAGATTTTATTTTGAATTGGTCACAGATTTTTTAATTTCACTTCGATCTACCCCCTCTCCCGCGATAGGAACTTTGATAGTATGATGA
>NZ_RZGQ01000225.1 GCF_003989735.1 Legionella sp. km772
TCAATTAACTAAAAATCAGATGAAAAGGCAATCTATTAAGCGGCTCAGAAAAAATGCTGGATGGGATGATTCTATTTTAACCACTATCTTATCTCAAAATTTTTCATGAGGTGACCCTGGGGCTTAACCGAATTTTTTAACATTTCAGCACTGATTTTTGCGCTCTTTGTCGCCATCATAACATTTAATTTATTATTAAAACGAACTGTCAAAAGTCCAATCAGGGATTTGTTTTTTAAGCTGGGCGTCCTTTTAATGTTCAGTGCGCTCGCACTGCTACTGCCAAGCTTAATGAGCCTGATAAAAACCTCCTACTCTTTTTTCCTGAAAGCAACTATTGAATGTTTATGGTGGTTCTCCTTAAATCTTTTAGTTAATGAGATTTTGACTTATTTTATTTGGGATCGCCTATTACCAAGTAAAGGGATCACCGCTTCTAAATTACTGCGTGATTTGGTTAGTTTTATTCTCATTATTATCACCATTGCAGCTATATTCCACTTTGTATTTGAAAAATCAGTAGTGGGTATTTTCACCGCATCAGGAGTTATGGCTATTATCTTGGGTTATTCAGCCCAAGCAACTTTAGGTGAAGCTTTTGCCGGGGTCGGTTTAAATATTACCAAACAATTTGATCAAGGTGATTGGATTAATGTGAATGGTAATAGTGGAAAAGTAGTGGATGTGAATTGGCGTTTTGTAAACCTGATGACCAAAGATGGAAATTACCTATCCATCCCTAACTCACAAATTACTAAAGCCAATATAATCAACTATTCTCGTCCGGATCCCTTACACGGTATCTCCATAAAGATACCGATGAAGCAACATTTTTCACCCGAAATAGTCAAAAAAATGCTTATCACAGCAGCGGATCAATGCGCGTTGATTTCTGACGCCCGGCCCCCCTTTGCCGTACTAAGTGAATTAGGTGGTGATGGTTCAACCCATCACATTTATTATTTAACCTATTTTACAACCAGCAGTGCAGCAGCAATTAATGATCAAATTCTTAGTAATGTTTGGTATCAATGCCAACGCTACGAACAACATATTGGCCATACTACTAGACCTGAACTTCCTAATTATTCAAGTGAAGATATCATGCTCTTCTTGCAAAAGATGGATTTATTTTCGTCCCTTACCGCGGAAGAACTCACCCAACTGGCCGGAGAGACGCGGCAAATTTTTTATGGCCCGCCGGAACGATTGCTTGCTCAAGGACAAAAGAATCAGTCTTTATTTCTTATCTTTAAAGGTGGGGTGGATGTCTACCTCAATATGGAGAAGGATGAAATTACTAAAGTGGCCTCCCTAGAAACGGGCCATTATTTCGGGGAGATGTCTTTATTAACGGGCGAGCCTGCAGGGGCATCCATTTTTGTTAATACGGAAAGTACCATTCTTGAGGTCACTCATGATAGCATGGCAAAACTATTTGAAAGTCGTCCTGAATTAGTAGAAAAAATCAGCTCGATAATCGTCACTCGCAAGTTGCATAATGAAAACGTGAGAGCCTCGTTAACTAAAGATAATAAAAGTGAAAAATTGTCTTTAGTCAGTCAACTTGCTAACCGGATTAAGAGTTTCTTTAAAAAAATGCAAGACCAAGGAGAGCAGTAGATGGATACAGGATGTAAAAATAAAAAAATAAACTTCGCACCATTTAGTGCACTATTAATGACTAGCTTCCTCTATGGACAAGCAATATACGCAGCAGAACAAGTAGCGATAGTCATTGCGGCTGAAGGAAAAGTTACCGCCAATGCGCGTGACTTAGCAAGACGTTCCGCTATTTTTCAAGGTGAAACAATCAATACTGCAGCAGGAGGCAAGGTAGCCTTTAAATTTACTGATGGAAGTGTTGTTACTTTAAAAGAAAACAGCAGCTATGTCATAAAAAATTACTCCTTTAATAAAAGTCAAAAAGCTGATGCCTTTGATGCGCAATTATTAACAGGGGGATTAAAAACGGTTACTGGAAAAATTGGTAAAGAGGCACAACATACGCAAGATGCTATAGAGGCAGGGATCCCTGCCAATCAGCAGGTTAAAGTATCCAATTATAAAGTAAAAGCAGCCATCGCAACAATTGGTGTTCGGGGTACGTCCTATAAATGCGTCATCAAAAAAGCTAAAAAAGAGCGTAATCCTATCGACAATGATAAGTTATTACTTTCAGTTACCAGTGGCGGAATTACGGCCGAATATGGCGAAGATGAAGACATGGAGCTAGGGGTTGGTGCAGTGGCAGCCTATGCAGAAATTGATGCCGATGGCAGTTCCATGTATCTAAGCAGTGACCCTATTCCTGATGCAGATTTTGATATCGCAAGTGGCGACGATGAAGGTGATGACGAGGGTGATGCCAGTGACGATGAAGAAGGTGATGAAGGTGATGACGAAGGTGGCGATGATGAGGAAGGCAGCGACGACAGTAGCGATGATGCGGCCGGTGACGATTCAGGTAGCGACAGCGAATAATAACTAAAAACCTACTTATTAAATGATAATGACTTAATGCTTCAAAGCCTTAAAGTTTTAACAAGGAGTGTAGTAAAGTGAATAGTAGTTTTATTAAAATGATGTGTCTTTCTTCGGTATCTTTATTAGCACAAGCCGTGATGGCCGCCTCCAATGAGAATGTTCCAACGTCTAAAAACATTGAAATCCGTAAATTAGAAGAACGGATGGCCATTTTAGAACACAAACAAAAAGAACAAGTTAAAAATCAACCCATAGATCCTGTCTTGGCTTTACCGCAAGCCTATTTTAGACCCAAATACAATACCGCCCCAGTCTACAACCAAGATTTAGCGATGCTTAAAATGCGCAAATCCTTTGATAATGAAATTAAAGATCGCAACATGACCCCTCTTCCCTACCCGCGCATTGAGCTAGGAGGTTCCGTAATTGGCGTTGCCGGTTTAAGTAAGCCACCAAATGCCCCGCCGATTAATGGAAGAACACAAACTGATATCAACCTTGCGGGTGCTAACTTCGATGTAAACTCGGAAATCATGGACTACCTATTAGGTAATATGCGGATAAGCTACGATCCTAATGGCCCTGATCGAATTGGGCTTTTAAATACGAGAACCATTAAAGCTGACACCATTAATACGCGAATTGCAAACTCTAATATCTTTTTAAATACCGCTTTTTTAACCCTAGGTGATTTAAATAAATCTCCTTTTTATTTAACCGGTGGCCAATTGTTCCTACCCTTTGGTGAATACGGCTCTTCTTTATTAACCGCGCCCTTTCCTGCCCGTTTAGGAAGAATGAAACAACGCCCCATTTTATTAGGTTTTGAGCCTAAGTTCTTACCCGGATTTAATGCCTCGGCCTTCATCTTTAAAGGAGATTCTTTTGTTAACCAGAACTCAGGGGTGGTGAATAACGGAGGGGCAAATCTAAGCTATACGTTGTCTAACGCCTGGTTTAGCCTTACCACTGCAGGAAGCTATATTTCCAATATCGCTGATGCAGGTGGTATGCAAAATACTGGTCCTTCAACGATTGTATCTGATGCTGGAAATACCGTAGACAATGATTTCTTAGATGAAGAAGATCTCGATGAATTAGACGAGGATACGCCACCCACTCCCAATTTTAGAGGCTTTGGTACTAATGAGCGTTTAGAGCGACGAGTTCCCGCTGTAGATGCACGTGCGCGTTTAAAATTAAAAAACCTACCTTTTTCCTTCTATGGCGAGATGGTGCAGCCAACACGCTCTTTCGCAGCAAATAACGCCTCCTTCACCCCCAATTACTCAGATGGAGATAATTTATTAGGGGCAACACCCTCAGCGTGGAACGCAGAAGGTACAATTCATTTTACGATGTTTGAAAACCCTAGTTCATTTACCTTAGGTTATGGTCATTCCTCGCAAGCATTGACCTTTAACCTTCCGCAATCTACTCGTGGGGTTACTCTAAGAACAACGTTTAAAAAGGTTTTAACTTGCTCATTGGGTTATCAATACGACAGAGCTTATCCTGCAGGGCCACCTCATGAAAAAAATCTAGCTTAAATCGGTAAATAATGAGAGGCTAGCTTCATTTAAATGGATATAGGAATGAAGCTGGAAGAAGGATTTTTAGATTTTTTTATTTCAC
>NZ_RZGQ01000226.1 GCF_003989735.1 Legionella sp. km772
AAGTGAAATAAAAAAATCTAAAAATCCTTCTTCCAGCTTCATTCCTATATCCATTTAAATGAAGCTAGCCTCTCATTATTTACCGATTTAAGCTAGATTTTTTTCATGAGGTGGCCCTGTGGGCTTGCCTATTTTACCTTGCAAAAACCTATAGTGTATAAGATTATATGCTTTAAAATATAGGAGATTGTACATGCGGTCATTTCTAACTTTATCCGTTCTTTCTTTGGTTTTTTTGTTTCCCTATAGCTTAAATGCGGCTACGCTTGCAAAGTCTTGTTCAACTGCTTGTGCTTCTCCTTTTGGCAAAAAACTTGGCGGAAGTAATGGCGTCATCGGATACAGTAATTGCAATAACGAGTGCGAGAGTGAAGAATGGCATAAGCTAATAATAGGTCAGCAAGCCTATAAAACCGGAATGAAGTGGCAATGTGTTGAATATGCGCGAAGATGGTATATACAACGATTAGGCTATACTTTTGCTTCTATTGATCATGCTTACGAAATTTGGGATTTAGAAACCGCCAACAAAGTAGATTCGAACCTTAGTGTGAAATGGCATAAATTTACTAATGGTAAAACTAGAGAGAAGCCTAGGGTAAATGATTTACTCATTTATAATAAGAAACAAGGGGTTCATGGCCATGTTTCCGTGGTTGTTAAGCTTAGTAAAGGGTATATTTATGTAGCAGAACAAAACTATGCTAATACTACTTGGGAAAATGAGAGTTATGCTCGTAAAATTCTTTTACAACGTAATCCACAAGGCCATTATTTATTAAAAGATCTGGGGGTTATTGGCTGGATGCGACTGGCTTAGTACCCCTCCTATAGCTTATAAGATTCCTCCCACACGTGGCTGTCGCATTTATATTTTATGACGATGAGTTTGTTTATAATGAGTCTTAGAGAATTAAACAAGGAGTGTTTGATGAAAAAATTAGGTCTTGTCCTTTTGCTCTTAAGTACTCCAATGAGTTTGGTTTTTGCTGCACAAAAAATGATAGTATGCACTTTACAAGGTCTTACTGATTCAATTTCTTTTGCTGTGCCGCGAAAACTGGGTGATGTGCCTAAGCTTGATTTTACCTATCCTGTTGATACCAGTATTTTTAGTATGAGAAATGGAAATTTAGTGCTTATCGCAATGGATCATGATGATAAATCCCGAGTGCGCCTAGTCATTTCTGCCCAAGCAAAGAAAAATAAATCGGTATACCAAGGACAATTTGTAATTGATTCTGGTGGGAATGAGTTGCAAATAGATAATGGCGCAGTTTCCTGTCAATAAAAAATGCTTATATATTGATGAATAAGGTCACTTAGGACAAAGAAAGCAATCTATCATGTGATCATTAACCATACCAATTGCTTGCATGTAGGCATAAATAATCGTCGAACCCACAAAGCTCATGCCTCTTTTTTTCAAATCTTTTGATAAAGCATCTGAAATTAAAGTGTGGGAGGGGACTTCACTGAGATTTCTGGGGCGGTTAATTTGGGGAACACCGTTAACATATTGCCAAACATAGCTATCAAAAGATCCAAATTCTTCTTGAATCTTTAAAAAGACCTGTGCGTTTTTACGCACAGAAAATACTTTCAAGCGATTGCGAATAATTTCAGCATTGGTTAATAAGCTATTTAATTCTTCATCAGTCATTTGGGCTAGGGGGAGCGGTTCAAAATTTTTGAAAGCTTTGCGATAAGCTTCTCGGCGTTTAAGTATGGTATACCAACTTAACCCGGCCTGAGCTCCTTCAAGGATTAACATTTCAAAGAGAAGGCGATCTTCATGCAGAGGAACACCCCATTCTGTATCGTGGTAGTGTAAATAATCTTCTTTATCGGCAGGAGCCCAAGTACATCGTATATTCATTGTCTATCTTCTTTTAATAAGCGCGTTTTAGAAAAAACAAAACAATTATTTCATATAATGATGTAAAGCTAAACCCGCAATACAGATACTAGCAGCCACAGCTGCAGCAGGTTTGAAAAATTGATAGTGCTGGCTGGTTACTAATTGTGAGCGTTCCTCGATCATGGTAGGCCCATTGGGGGGACTTGCATTAACCACTACTCCTTTTCGTGCTTTAATAGTAATGGTGGAAAAAGAAGTGGCGTCTTTTTCTGCAGTTAAAGTGTAAGTCCCAGGGGGGACATTGGTAAAAGCTACTCCACCATCTAAGGACGTCGTCTTTAAACCGCGTATAAATGGATTTGTTTTGTGTACAACGGGAAACATCCCGAAATAAAATGCGGGGCTTTTCACCTGGGGAGATAAAATGGCTTTTACTCCCTCTACACCTTGGGGAATATCATCCATGGTCTTATTCGGTGGTGTAATAGTTGCAGCAATTTGACAACAGTCAGGATCCTCACTAATACCCATGGCAACCGAAAGTAGCTTATACGCCATATTCGAAGGAACTTGGAAGGAGATATTTTTCAACCTATCACTATTATTAATACCTTCGGGGGGTACTAAGAAAGTGGGGGTTTGAGTCGTTTTATACCCAGACCAAAAGGATCCTGATTTTTCGCAAACGAGAGTAAGCTCTTGACCTATAGGCCATTCGAAGGGGCCAAATTGACCTTTACTATCAGTTATAAGTTTTAAGTTATCATTTTCTAAAGAGCTTATGGTTGCCCCAGAAATTGGTTCACCTGAAATAAAAGAGCGTGCAAATCCTGATACTAGGGTATAACCTTCTTTCATAACAATGTCCTTATAAAAATATAACCATACTTTAATATTTTTTTAAAAAAATAAAAAGCAAGGCGTGCAAATAGTGACTTTTGCTAAACCAGTGTTTTGAGGCTACACTTGCAAAGAAGGACACTTGCTTAATAACCCTTGTGGTGAAATAATGCCTATTAATGACAGTCAATATAATCAGTGCTGTGATTATCTGGATGAACTGTTCGCAGGTCTTATTTTAAAGCGACATTGGGAAAATAAAGAATATATTTTTACCGTTAGCCGCTCCCTTATGGTAGAACGATTATTCAGTAGTTTTAAACCCTTATTTCAAAGTTCTTCTTATCTTGAAGATAGTACCTCTATTCAATTTAATTTTAAAAATTTAGGAGAGGATAGTCCCTTACTAACTAAAGAGGGATTAACTGCTGCATACCACGAAATTCCTAATAAATTTTCACCTTATATTACGGCCGAAACTTCAGAAATTTCCGTTTATGAGCGAGAGCATTTTAACCAAGCGTTAAAAGAGGCGCTTGTGCAATTACCAGGGCTCCGTATAGAGGATTTGAAATGGTCAATCCAGCAACATATCGATAAATATCAAAGCTTGTTCGAGCACGCAAGTAGCTATAAAGAAAAAAATGCTGCCTTAATTAAAATGAATAACTTATATAACATTTCCAGAAATAGTAATAAGCTAATTCAATTAATTCAAGAAGATAAGGAGGAGGAGAAACCTCCCTTAGAGGAGAGCAAACCCTCTCCTGAAAAAATATTTTTTACGCGGGTGCCTTATAAAGAGGAGCGTCCTTTAGAAAAAGAAGAACGTTATTTGGAAAAAAAAGAAACGGTTGTTACTTATCCTCATAGTAAATCTGGAGCGATTTCTTTAAGTTCCATATTAGGTATTCTCATGGGCTTTGCAATGCTTTCCTGGATTATTTATACCGATAGTGATTCCTATCGGATTTTTTTTAGTCTAGATAGTTTTGTTTTTGTCCTAGGAGCTACGATGGCTTGTACGATGATTTCCTACCATGGGCTCTATATCTTTCGCGCCCTCAGAGAAATTGTGCAAATTTTTATTCCTACCCATGTTAGCCCTAGCTTGCTTCTTAGTGATGTGGAAACCTTAATTAAATGGAGTCAACGATTTAAGGCTCATCAACAAGAAAAGAGGCCATTTAGGCAATTAGAAACCTTATTTTCTAATTATAAAGATCCTGACGTTGCTTTTATGCAGACTGCTATTGCGTTCTTGTTAGAGAACTACCCGAGTAATAACTCATGTTACGCACGGTCAATTTTAAGCTGCCATATTTTTAAGCTCCTGCCAAGCAATCTGGTTCGCTCTAAGAATCAATTTGTACTTAATAGCAAAGTGATTTAAATGAGTTTT
>NZ_RZGQ01000227.1 GCF_003989735.1 Legionella sp. km772
GTGAAATAAAAAAATCTAAAAATCCTTCTTCCAGCTTCATTCCTATATCCATTTAAATGAAGCTAGCCTCTCATTATTTACCGATTTAAGCTAGATTTTTTTCATGAGGTGGCCCTGGGGATTTAACTAGCTGATATTGACTTTGTTTGTATTTAATTAATTCTAAACCCTCAGATTTAATTTTATTGGTTAATTCTAGTAGCTCTGATTCTGAGTTTTTTAGAGTAAACGTTGATATGTACTTATTTTTATTCAATCGTTCTAAAGCATAATAATGTTCTTGTTTTAATTGAGATTCCCGCTTTAAATTGGCAATTCTTTGAGATAGATTTTCAATTAATACTTTTGTTTTTCCTGATGCGAGTTTGAAATAATAAATAATGTATCGCCTTTCTTAACGTGTTTGCCCTCTTCAATGTCCGCTTGATTAATAATACCCCCAGCTTCTGAATTAATAGTAATAACCCCTGAATCTGAGTCTAAATAACCTCGAATATAAGTTTGTTCTGATGTTTGAGCAAAACAGAAAAAAGTAGCGATAACCGCAAGCAAAATAACGGACAAAATACATGCTAGTTGATAATTCAATGGCACATTGATTCGTGTAGTACCTAAATTTCTGTTGAGGCGATTTTCGATTGCCTCTTTTCTAAATAAAGAAAAGCGTTTTTCCATAAAATCATTTGCATCCAGTTAAGACTTTTTTATTTTACTTTTTCCTAAATCAATCCATTGAAATCATCCATTGGCCAAAAAGAATTATACATAAAAATCATTATTTTTATAGATATAGAAATTTAAAAGACAAGAGCTAAAGCCAGTCCTTTAGGTGCATTAATCAAAAAATGTTAGGGTCTAATAACTTTGCAAAGGTACGCTAAAATTTAGCGTACAAGCTTTTTTCAAGTTGTAATCAATTAATTGCTGTATTGATCTTTAGTCAGTTTAGCGGGAAAACCATTGTTAGGGCATTTGAAAGAGAAGACACGGTTACGGAGTTTTTTATCCTGTTGATGGGTTTATTCAAACGCTTCCTCTAATTATTATCTTCGTTTTCTGGAGTGAAAAAATCTGCGCAACTTATAAAACAAACTGAAAGCAATCTAAAAAAGGGACAACTCTTTAATCGAGATAGTTTTCAACTAACTTTTAGTTTTTTATTGGGATTTCTTATCTCGTTATTATTCGCTTACGATAATAGACATTTATTCCCTTGCTAGGATAGATTGATACCTTCTATGCCATAACTGACGCATTATTAATCCCTCATTGTTTATTTGCGATTTATTGCAAAGTAAGCCATCCATCCAGGTAAGAAGGTTAACCTCTTCCACTTAAAAGCAAACGTATAATCCAATTTGGATTATAGCTAAACAGATAATTTTAATTAGCAAAGTGGAAGAAATAGGCAGCTCAATTTTGGCAAACATCATACACTTTTTTGACTAATAAGCTTAATTTTTCTACACTAAATTAGTTTATATAATTATTTCCCTAGTATAAGGATCTAGAAATGAAACAATTATTAGCTTTGGCTTTCAGTGCTGTCTTTTTACTTGCTAATGCGGCATCTTTTGCAGCTGAATCTTCTAGCCCTGAGCCGCAAAATAAAAACAACGCCATGGGTGCTCCCTGTAAAACAGTTGATGGTCGTACCTGTAGTGCAGGAACGGAAGGTTGTGTGTGTGCCGAATAAGTGGCTGAAAAACATAGGAGCCAGTAGTTCCTTATTTTATAGCTAATTTTATACTCGGAATACGTTCGCGGCTGCCATCCCCTACTCAACTAATCCTGGCTGGATTGCACCATATATGAAATTTAGGATATTTAAGTTAGCTTTCTGCAAGGCTTAAATAATCTATCTTCTGGGAACCAGGAGTTAGGCGGTTAAGCTGCTGTAACTTGGATGGCAGTTATTTTTGTCTATTATTCTATGCCTAATGTTTTTTATATGCTATTACTGTCATTTTCTTTGCTCTTCTGAAAGAAAATAGGCTTTATTGATCTGGGATGGTTATTTATGCTACGCGCTTAATCAACCTTACTTTGATCCCTGTTCTCACTAAGCAGCTGTCTGATTATGCACGCTAAAACCAAGAAAATATTAGGTGGCATCTACCAAAATACAAATTATAGTTTAAGAGAGTTTTAAGACATCCGACAGAGATGTCATTTCGCGACAGGATGCCGAAATGGATGCAGTAATACGTAAAAATAAAGAATTAACTCGGGTAGGAAGTCTATTTGGGTTAACCCAATTTTGTTACGCCGAAAAACCCCGCGGCACAGAACCAGGATTTCGCGCCATTGATTTGAATGCCGTTTTTTTCCAGGAATTAGTTAAAATCCTAGCCGATGAGCATCTACCCGCGGAGCCCATCCTTACTGGTGAGGCCAGAGCAGATCTATGCAACTTAAGAAGAAATTTAGCAGCGCCCCCCGGTGATTTAACGCCACCACAAGATTTAGCGAGAAAACAAAATCTTTTTAATACCTTTATTAGTACGCTGATCAAAGGCCCGCATGAGCCCAGCAAGACGCCCCCTGGTATTCAATGGCTTTGTAATGAGATTAAAGAGGCGGTTGCGGCCAGCACGCAATTAAGTGCCTGGATGTATAAATTCGATTATGCAGAAGGACAAAAAGAACGGATTAAGACCAACAAAGAAGCATTAAGGGAGTATGTGGGCACTTATTTAGCTCGAATGTTTAGTGAACAAAACCAAAAACAGGAGCTTTTTTGGCTAAAAAACGGTGAAAAAGATTGCCATGCTCTATTAGCTTGTGGGTGGAAAAATGGTCTACAAGATCTCACTTCCTTTCTCGTAGGCGGCTCTGAACCCGATTATAAGGGCATCCTGGTCGAGAATAAAGAAGCGGTAATCAAGCGTTCCAAGTATATTCCCGGCTTAGGAAAAAATTTAATTTTTGCTATTGCCACCTCTGATCGCGATGCAATAGGTAAAGAGGCTCAAAACAAAGGGTTTGCTGATGGCGCCTTCTATGGTTTTGATTACGGCAAAGCTTATGAAGGCAGCGAAGTATGCTCAAGCTTACAAGATGATTTTTCCTTTGAAGATTATTATGCCAAAACCCCCTCCCTCTTTAGGAGCTCCTTCCTATTTGGTATTGCTCGTCATTTGATGTACCGAAATTACAGTGTCTTTTATGATACCGATTTATCGGAGCGCATGTTCGGTTTTCATGTCCTTAGAAAAATGATTACCGGCGACAATCCTAGTGACGAGATAAGCGCGAGCTACCCTGGATTGAAACAAGAGTTGCAGCGGATAGACGAGAATACCCCTTCTGTGTCCCTCTTAGTGAAGCAATTATGCGCGACTAGAATAGCTTGTGGGGAAGACAAACGTTTGTTTCTAATTTTAATTGACACCTACATTAACATGCTTTCGGAAGAGAACAGCAGCCCGTTTAATTTATATTTTACTAAAATAAAAATCGATTTACTTGACGCTGCCGTGCAGCAAGGGATGCCCTATGAAGAGTTAATCGACTATATAAAATTTATTAATGAAATGGCGATGAAAGCCACTAGCAGCAATCAGCAGATATTGGCTGTTTTTAACAAGCGGGCTTTACTAACTAAAGAAGAGATCGATTTATTGGATAAATTAGAACGCTATTTCTCCCCAAGCTCAATTAAGTCTCCTGATGGCAAGGTAATTTTGAACCATCTCCGTATCGAGTCTGCGGGGGGCCGTATCCCTTTCCAGTTAGCCAAAGAAGAAGATGGGAGCTGTACCTTAAGTACGAGCAATACCAAACTTATTTCGCAATTAAGTTCTGAGCTAGGGTTAGCCTTTGTCTTAACCAATGAGCAATTAAGCTGCACGATCAAAGCCGCAAAATTGCGCCCGTTAATACAAATTGTGCAAGAAAAATTAGCTAGGTCCGGGGATCTGGAACAAAATTCAGGAAAAATAAGAGCTATTCCCGGTTTGTTAGTTCATTCACCTTACTCTCAGAATGGCTTATCCACAAGTCCATAGGCCAGGAGA
>NZ_RZGQ01000228.1 GCF_003989735.1 Legionella sp. km772
TAAATCTTCAACAGTTGATAAAAAAGCTAATACTTCAGACATCCCTTTCTTTCGCCAGTTCAAATAAATGCAGGATTATACTGTTTATGTGACTAATTTCTAGTCATGAAAAGCCCCTGACTTTCACCTAGGTTACAGAGTCACTCTCTAATTATTGTGGATTAATGAGCTTGGCATATTTTATCTGCCAGGTAACCAATTGCCCCGGCATAATAAATTGAATTATTGTAACGCAAGATCATTCGGTAGTTAGGGAAGGCAAGAAAGGTTGGACCGCCGTAAGGCTGGACAATACTTGCTTGCAAGTCTTGATAAGGTAAAGCTTGGCCACTCTCTGTCCTTACTCCCAAAGCATTCCATTCACTAACCGGTTTAATGATACTTTTACCTTCCATTTTCATATCAAATTTAGCAGGTAATTTAACTTGGATAGCCCAGGGTTCGCCAGCTTGCCAACCATTTTGTTTCATATAATTGGCAATAGAGGCAAAAACGTCGGCTTTACTTTCCCAAATATCTTTACGGCCATCCCCATCATAATCTACTGCATATTTTACCCAACTTGAGGGTAAAAATTGCGGTTGTCCGGAAGCACCAGCCCATTCACCTTTAAAATTGGCCAAGTCAACATGGCCATCATTTAAAATATGTAGGGCTAAGAAAAGTTCCTTACGAAAGACATCTTTACGCTTTGAATCATAGGCAAGGGTAGCCAAGGCTTTAATGACCGGAAAATTGCCCATATAAGTGCCATAGCTTGTTTCCATGCCCCAAAATGAAACAATAAAACATGGGTTCACCCCATATTTTTGCCCAATTTCGTCTAATAGGGTTTTGTTTTTTAAATATTGCTTTTTACCAATAGCAATTCGGTAGTTATCTACGCGCGATGACCGATACTTCATAAAAGTAAGGCGATGCTCTGGCTGAGACCGCATTAAGCCCTTAATTTGACGGCTAGGTTCGGTTACTCCAGCAAAGGCTTCATCTAATAAGGCTGGCTTGATTCCTTGTTGTAAAGCCTCTTCACGAACACCAGCAACCCATTGATTCCAAGATTGTTCTTCAGCAAAAACTACTTGAGTTAGCAACAGCCAGGCTGTCACAGCGAGCCCCCATTTTTTCATCGCTCTTTCCCCTCGATTATAATTATAAGTTCTTTATTATCATTATAAGATAGACTATAACAGCAATGCCAACTATAAAAAAATACAGCTTTTATAATTAAAAATGGCAATTGGTTGGATAACCAGGGCCAGCGCTAGCATTTAACTCAGTTTCGTCCCCTTTCATCATGTGCAATAAACTGGTTAAAGAACGAGAAGCTAAAGAAAATAAAGCATAAGGTAGACTCACCAGGGCTAACAAAAAACAACTTGCTGCAGTAATAAGTCCCGAGCCTAAAACAATTAACGAGTTGCAAGCAAAATTAAAGGCACTATCCCGAAGTTTGGTTTGCATGAATAAAGAGGCAGTGGAGCTTATTAGCAATGCAGCGACACTCGCCGCTGCTGCTAAAACAGCACCCACTGCTGCTGCCGCCGACATAGCGGTTAAGCGCAAAGGTGTTTCAACTGGTGCAATAAGTTCGAGGCCAAATTCCTCTATTGAGCGATAAGGAGTAAAAAATAGGGGTTTGTATTCTTTCCGAAAGCGTGAAGCTACCGTGGTAAAATAAGAAAAATCATTTTCCGAGCCGGTGTCAAGTAGATGCGCAATTTCTTCGTCAGTAAAATGAAACATGATAGATAAGACCGTTAATCAAAGTGAGCCAATAATATACAATATTCATCAAAAGATCAATTTTCTGCCTTTTTAGATTAATATTGCTCACATTGTTCGCGCCACAAAAGAGGGATAAAAATGAACGCCTGGAGCAATTTATGATACAATCGCTTCTTTTGTTAACGAGTTTTGACCGAATGCTTACTCCACGAAGTAGAATGATTAAGGTTTTTTTTCTCTCTTTATTTGCTGCATTTTTCACCCGCCTTTACGCCCTCGAAGTGCCTATTTATGATTTTCCTCTGCAAGCATACACCCAAGACATCACTACTTATCTACCTACAGAAAGTGATGATTATTCTAAAAATTTACTCAGCCCAGAATATCAGCAAGTGCAAGTAGAGCAATTTTTTAGGCATTATTATGCTAGTGATGAACAAGGTCTTTCGCCTTGGAGTCCAGCTTTAATTCAAAGCCTACTCCCTCAAGTAAAGAGGATTGAGCAAAGCCTCATTGATGATTTCGATAATCAAAAACAAGAGCCCCTTCATTACCACTTTGCTGAGAATTTTAAAGAGCATGATGGGGAATGGCTTAATAAAATAATTAAAAACATGAACCTAGACGAGCTCGCTTTATCATTTAATAGTGGGCAACGGGCAATAGTTGTACAAAATACCTTTGCTCGCGCCCTCCCTGATAGTGCCCCTGATTTTTTCCATTTTGCCCTTGCCGGCCAAGGATTTCCTTTTGATAATTTACAGGAGTCAGCGCTTTGGGTTGGTACGCCTATCTATGTCCTGCATGTATCTCAAGATAAGGCCTGGTCCTTAATAACTACTCCTGATGGCTATGTTGCCTGGGTAAAAAGCAGTGACCTTGCTTATACTTCGGCGGAATTTATTCAACAATGGCAGGCAAAGGCGCACAATGGCCTCATGGCTATTACGAAGACTGAAACCAGTGTTAGGGATGAACAGCAACACTTCCTTTTTACGGCTTATATTGGCGCAGTGTTCCCCTTAGCAAATAATGAAACCGTTTACATACCTTTAAAGGGTAAAAACCAGCAAGCCCTTTTAGCTAAAGGCTTGGTAGAGCCACAGGCAGCCCAAAAAATACCGGTGCCAGCAACAAAAAAACAGCTTGTCCAACTCATCAAACAATTACAAAATCGACCATACGGCTGGGGAGGAGCTTTCTTTTTTAATGATTGCTCCCAGGAATTGAAAAGTTTATTTACCCCACTTGGAATTTGGCTGCCAAGAAACTCGGCCCAACAAGCTCAATACACTACACTCGATTTATCCGCAAAAAAAATGGATGAGCGTATCGCTACCTTAAAGGCGCAAGGACATCCTTTAATGACTATTGTTTATATTGGTGGCCATGTCATGCTCTACTTAGGAAACCATGAAAATAAGCCGATAACCTATCAAAATGTGTGGGGTTTAGCACCGGCGAATAAAGATAAACGCTATGTTATAGGTCAAGCGGTGCTCTTACCTTTACTGGACAGTTATCCTGAATATCCTGATGCTAAATCCTTGGCTAACGCCTCTTACTTTAAACTCATCTTTCTTGATAACTTGCCTAAACAAAATCTAAGTCCTCGATTTTTTGTGAAACAATTAACTGAGGCTATGTCCTTAAGAGATGCGCCGCTATGAAGAAAGCGATTCTTTTTATTGCATTATCTTGCCTGACCTTGTCCTTAGTTGTTTTTTGGTTAAGCAACCCCCATAATGTATCGGGTTGCCAGCATTTAAACACACTAAAAATCCCCTTGGTAACGAAACAAATCGTGCTCGTTGAGTCCAAGGGAGGAATTATCGCCCAGCTTAGTACCTGCATCTGGAACCAACGCTGGAAATCGGACCTATTTCACCACCCCATACCCGCAGTGCTTGGCAAACAAGGCCTAGCCGCTTTGGGGACTAAAAAAGAAGGCGATGGCAAAACACCAACGGGTCTCTACCCTATTGAGTCGGCTTTCGGCACTCAACCCTTAGCCTTAAAAATGGATTTCAAATTCATCACTTCTGAAGCTAAGTTTATAGATGACCCTAAACACCCTCAATATAACAGCTGGGTTGATGGTGCCACTACTGCACAAAGCTATGAACTAATGGATCATCCTCTTTATAAAATGGGTGCAATCATTAGTTACTCATGTTACGCACGGTCAATTTTAAGCTGCCATATTTTTAAGCTCCTGCCAAGCAATCTGGTTCGCTCTAAGAATCAATTTGTACTTAATAGCAAAGTGATTTAAATGAGTTT
>NZ_RZGQ01000229.1 GCF_003989735.1 Legionella sp. km772
CAATTAACTAAAAATCAGATGAAAAGGCAATCTATTAAGCGGCTCAGAAAAAATGCTGGATGGGATGATTCTATTTTAACCACTATCTTATCTCAAAATTTTTCATGAGGTGACCCTGTATTCTTAAGCCCCAGCCTAGAAATTTTACTGATTTTAGAGTATAACAGTGGAAATCACTAATGACCTGTACCGATAAATTGTACAGTTGATAATAAATCTTACTAATAAAGGAATACGCTAGTTGAGCTAAGCCCATGTTAAGTGCAATGCTCTTCTGCGGTGAGTTTGAGAATAATTTTTCAGAGAGTTTTCTAGTTTCATTTGAGTTGTGACTATTGGAGGAAGAAGTATGAGTCAACAATTGCAACTTGCTGCAATGAATCTACCCGTAGGTAGTCTTGATTCTTATATCCATCGAGTTAATCAAATCCCTATGTTGACCTTAGAGGAAGAGGTTGCTTGTGCTGAGCGCTTCCATTCTGAGGGTGACATTGAAGCGGCACGTCGCTTAGTGCTGGCTCATTTACGTTATGTGGTCCGTGTAGCTCGAGGTTATTTGGGGTATGGATTGCCATTGAATGATCTCATTCAGGAAGGAAATGTTGGCCTCATGAAGGCTGTTAAACGTTTTGATCCTAAAATGGGGGTGCGTCTAGTTTCTTTTGCTGTACATTGGATAAAAGCTGAAATTCATGAATTTGTATTGCGCAACTGGCGTATCGTGAAAATAGCGACGACTAAAGCGCAACGTAAATTATTTTTTAATTTACGCCAAATGAAAAATCGTCTTGGTTGGTTCACTAATGAAGAAGTAGAAGCAGTAGCTCAGGATTTAGGTGTAAGCCGTGAAGATGTTTTGATCATGGAGCAACGTTTAAATGTCATGGATTCTGCCTTTGATGCCTCTGATTCTGATGATGAAGGTGATGGAGGATATAAAGCGCCTGAGCGCTATTTATTTAGCGTCCATGATGATCCCGCTTTAATGATTGAGAAAGAAGACAGCGGCGATCAAGGTCGGGAGCAATTAATGTCTGCTCTAGAACAGCTTGATGAGCGTAGTCAAGATATTTTACAACAACGATGGTTGGCTGAAAAAAAATTAACCTTACACGATTTGGCAGAAAAATATGGTGTATCTGCTGAACGAGTGAGGCAATTAGAAAAAAATGCCATGAAAAAAATTCGTCAATTTATGGAAGCGTAAAAGCGCATAGATAGGGGCTTCTTTAATGCTTTAATGCGAGCCCCTGCCTTTTTCAGTAGAGCACACCTCAGTCATTTCTAATTTATTTGCCTTATTCAGCTAATAATTTTAGTTGCCTTGAGCTATAAATTTTTCCAATTTAATGTCATTATTCAAATTGCCTAAATTTGAAGAAAAAAGGATAGAAAAAATAATTCCTTACTCAATGTTTTCCTTAGTTCATTAAGGCATATATTTATCCTATGATGAAAAAAAAATTTAATATAATTAGATGTAGAGTTATCAATGAAAAGGATGCTATTTAGTGAGTAGTAAGGACGAAATGGAGTTTACTGCAACGCGAAGTGATATCAGTTCTGCGTCTGAATTGATTGATTCTGCTTGGATTCTAATTGTTGATGATAATTCCGACATGCGCGATTATTTAAAGCGTATCATAGGCCTAAGATGGAATGTTGAAACAGCTGCTAATGGAGATGCCGCCTTAGAGCGTCTAAAAGCAAAGAAGTTTGATTTAGTCATAACCGATCTGATGATGCCCAAGCTTGATGGCTATGGTTTAGTAAAATCAGTACGTGCGGATCCTCTATTTCATAATATCCCGATTATTATTTTATCCGCCCGATCAGAAACAACAAACCGAATCGAAGGTTTGGATTTTGGCGCGGACGATTATTTAATCAAACCCTTTGTTGCGGATGAAGTATTAGCTCGGGTTAGCGCCCATTTAAAAAAGGCGACCCGTTACCAATTAGCTGCTGAAAATGAGCGACTACGAAAAGAAAAAGAAATTGCTGAAAAGGATAGTCATGCGAAAAATCTTTTTTTAGCCACCCTCTCTCATGAGTTACGCACCCCTTTAACCGCTATTCTCTGCTGGATAGGCGCAATAAAACATAAAAAATATCAAACCGCACAGATCGAAAAGGCTTTAGCCGCTATTGAAGAAAATGCCTTAGCCCAAACGGAGTTAGTTAATACCCTTTTAGATATTTCCACCATTCTGGTCGGAAAGATGTATTTGTCATTAACTGAATTAAACATAGTGGAGTTAATTAAGGAGGCTATTGCGCTTGTACAGAAGCAAATAAAAGAAAAAAATATTTTTATTGATTTCCAAACTCCGCAAGAGAGTTTAATACTTTTATTGAATCACGAGCGCATGGCGCAAGTATTTAATAATTTATTAATGAACTCTATTAAATTTACGCAAGCATCGGGCACTATAAAAATTTGGATTGAGGATAACGAAGATCTCACCCAAATTCATGTGCAAGATAACGGTCAAGGAATTGCACCAGAATTCCTGCCTATGCTATTTAAGCCCTTCACCCAATTTGATTCCTCTTTATCTCGTGAATCAAATGGTTTAGGCTTAGGTTTAGTTTTAGTCCGCAATTTATTAGAGTTACAAGGGGCGAGCATTGAAATATATAGTGAAGGCTTAACTAAAGGAACCAAGTTTACTATTTTTTTTCCCAAATTAGAGCGTAAAAATGCATGAGCCCTATATTCTATTAGTTGATGATAATCAGAGCATTCGAGACTGCTTAATTTGGGTTCTTGAGGATGAGGGCTATGGGGTTATTACTGCTTCTAATGGGCAAGAGGCCTTAGATCTTTTAGAAAAGGCGCCTTCTTTGCCGGACTTTATTCTGTTAGATCTAATGATGCCAATTATGAATGGTTGGCAATTTCGTGAGCGACAGCGCTTAAACCCACGCTTTAAGACTATTCCTACTTTAATTTTATCGGCAAAAATTAATATTGAGAACCAAGTTTTTTATCCTAATGAGTATTTACTACCAAAGCCTTTTGATATTGAAGAGCTGCTTGAGCTAATTCGGGAAAAAATAGACTAAGGTTTATTCCTAAGAGCCTAATGAATGCCTATTTTCTTCCTCATCCGCTAACTCTTCTTCTAAGGACTCTTGCATCGGTGTTGCTAAGGTGGGTGCCTTATCCTGTTCAAGGCTGAATTCTTTCAGACGTTCCACCATACTGGTAATGGTATCGGCAGGTTTGGAAAGAGCGATATTGTCTTGATGCAGGTTATGTTCATCCAAAACGTGCTTACTGAAAGCGATATTATCTTCATGTTGCTGCACGTAGTGTTCATAGGCTTTATTACTCGCTAAGTCATTTAGCTCTTTACTTTTTAAATATAGATTATAAGCATCCTCTCGGGCACGATCATTTTTTTCCTTAATTTTTACATACTCTTCATAGCTCGGTTGCCCCTTCTCCTGATAACTTTGATACGCCTCTTCGCTTGCCGCATCAAGCACTTTTGTTTGTTCTTGATAAATGGCGTACGCTTCCTCGCTTTTTTGGTTATTAAGCTCATAAGTTTTAAGAAAAAGAGTATAGGCGGCATCATTCACTTGATTAGTAGTAGCAATAACCTGCTCAGGGGATTCTGCGTTTAAACTGAGTGACTCGCGCATTTTACGAAGGATCTCTTCATAGTCTTGCAGCGCTTTTCTTATCGCTTCATTCGTTTTATCTTGTTCCATAAATTTTTTTAAATAAAAGACCTTAGCTTAATTATAGTTCTAGATCTGCAAACAGGAAAACATTCGGGCCACGCAACATCCAGTAAGGCTGCAAGAAAGTCCTTCGGAAAAAAGAGTAACTCATGTTACGCACGGTCAATTTTAAGCTGCCATATTTTTAAGCTCCTGCCAAGCAATCTGGTTCGCTCTAAGAATCAATTTGTACTTAATAGCAAAGTGATTTAAATGAGTTTTT
>NZ_RZGQ01000023.1 GCF_003989735.1 Legionella sp. km772
TTTTTGATTTTTTTGATGCAGTGTAATAATTTCGCTTTTTGGTCATTCTATTCCCCTCTTATATTAGAAGAATAGCTCTTAAAAATACCTTTTTTTCGTCTAAAAATCCGCGCCTATATCAAACCCCCACTAAAAATCCTGTAATCTTATCCTTTTGGATTAAGGGGACAAAAACTAAAAACCCTTTCCCACCTTGTTTTAAAGTTAAAATTTGGCTAAATACGATTGATTTAGTTTCAATGGCCTGTTGAATTAACTTTTGCCGTAAAGGATCCCTATTTAAATTTTTCCCCAATAGGTTTTTATTGACTGTAAAAGGAACAATATCTTGGATCTCATAGTGCTCATTTAATAATTCCAAAGCAATCAAATAGGGAAAATCACGTAAATGGGCTTTTGCATCAGCTTGCCAATTCAAACTTGGCAGCGGAGTCGCTATACTTAAACGAGCTGCCATGCGATTTAAAGCTTGCATTAGGTTATCTAAATATTGTTGGATTAAAATACTCGCATTAACTGCCTCATTTTTTACATCATTTTTTAAATCACGTTGATCTTCCGAGTAAACAGCAATAGACAGCGTCAGGGTTATAGTAAACAAAGTACTAAAAATGGGAACTGGGAGCCACAAGGAATCCGACTGATCTTGGTACCATAAAAGGCACAAAAAAGAAAAACTTAACAAGCTTATGCCTAATATATTAGCTAAAGTCATATGGTGGTAATGATTCCAGGCATAAGCAGGTTCAATCCCTAAGAGATAACCAATTAAGGCCCCAATACTTATAGCCAAACTAAAACTCATCACCAAACTAAAACTTAAAGCACCTTTTTGCGGTGTTTTATGAAAGCTGTAGCCTAATAAGCATAGGCTTAAGATGAATAAAGCTAAGGCCGTATTGGGTGCCATACGCCCTGCATAGAGGGTATTCATCGTGGTAAAAGGGTGAATGATTAAGGTGTCGATAGATAAATTAATATTAAATATAAACTCAAATAGGGTCAGTACAGTGATAAGCGTAGAGAGAAAGGAGAAAATTTTACTCCCGAAAAAATGTTGTTTGACTAAGCTAATTAGCCCTAGGGCAGATAATAAAAGGCATAAGGCCGTATTGAACTGCATAGGGAGAGTATCCAGTAATGATACTAGGCTAAACGATTTGACGAACCATCCCAATAGCACTAATAAGGACTGACAAACAATGAAATAAGGTATAAGAAGGCTGCTCCAGAGCCATAATTTTGATTTATCGGTTTTTTTGCGCACCAGCCAGCCATTCCTTTTATTTAGAATACAATTAAGATATTAAGGGCTTATTTTTACTATAATAGTTGTTTATATTGCCGTCAAAATAATAAGCAATAAAAACTCTTAGTCGTGTCTTAATAGGAAACAGCAAGGTGATTATGGCTAATTTTATTCGTGGAGTATTATTCTTTCTTGCCGGCTTTAAGTACTTAGGTACTAAAGGACTGAAGCGATTTATAATTTTACCTATTGGCTTTAATTTTCTCTTATTTGCTGGTCTTTATTATCTCACCACCCATTTCCTTTTGCCCTATGGCTATTACTATTTAAACCAATTGCCAGCGTGGCTAAATTTTTTAAGTAGCTTATTATTCTTTTTCTTTTTGCTAAGTTTTCTTTTATTTTTTCTTTCGACTTTTAGTGTTTTTCTAAATTTAATCGCCGCACCCTTTAATGGCTTGCTCGCTGAAAAAGTCCAACTCCTTTTTTACCATAGCGCCATACCCTCTTTAGCTTTTCGCACTATTGCCCTGCGTAGCATTAAACGGCAAGTTCAATTTTTAGCGTATTTTCTGCCTCGCCTGCTACTCTTAGGGGTTTTATTTTTTGTGCCTTTTATTCACCCTTTTTATCCCTTTATTTGGTTTATCTTCAATGCTTGGATTTTAAGTTTACAATACCAAGATTTTGCAATGGATAATAATTTGATTGAGTTCGATGAAATGCGCGCGCAGCTTGCAGAAAATAAAATGCTCACTTTAGGTTTTGGAACAGGGATCAATGCCCTTATTTTTGTACCTGGATTAAATTTATTTATTATGCCGGTTGCCGTGATTAGTGGAGTCATTTTATTTTGTGAACAAAATAAGCAGGTATTAAAACCTATTAAGAAGGTGTAGCTAAACTTGCATCCTAACAAAGAATGTCACACCAAGGCCCATAATCATTTGCCGATACAAAAACTGGAAAAAATACTGCCTAATAAATCATCAGCGCTAAATTCACCGGTGATTTCTCCAAGAATTTGGTGCGCAAGACGTAAATCTTCAGCCAACAATTCACCTGCTTGATGCTCTGCTAACTGTTGTTGTCCCATCCGCAATACCTCTTTCGCCTTATCTAAAGCTTGTAAATGGCGTCGGCGGGCTAAAAATTGCCCTTCATTGGGTTGATAACCCACAACCTCTTTAAGTAAATGCTTAAGGCTATCCAAGCCTAAACCATTTTTTGCTGATAAATAAACGGTATTTCCCTTGGAGCTGCAAGGTAAAGACAATAAATCAATTTTATTAAAAACCGTAATAATGGGAATTTGGGTTCCTAAAAAGTCTGCAATTTCTTTAATTAACTCCTGCTGTTGTTCCGGATAATTAGCATCGACTACTAATAACACACAATCAGCCTTTTTTAACTCTTGCCAAGCTCTTTTTATCCCTTCTTGTTCGACTAAATCCTCACTTTCACGAATACCTGCCGTGTCGACAATATGTAGGGGAATATCATCCAACAGTATATGTTCCCGCATTACATCGCGAGTAGTTCCTGCTACCTCAGTAACGATAGCCACATCGCGTCCGGCCAAACAATTAATGAGTGTTGATTTACCAGCATTGGGCCTCCCGGCAATCACTATAGATAAGCCCTCTCTTAAAATAACCCCTTGATTCGCTTGCGAACGAATAAGATTAAGTTCTGTTAAAATTGCTTGGAGCAATGAGGATACCGTTCCATCATTTAAAAAATCTATCTCTTCCTCAGGAAAATCAATGGCAGCTTCCACATACATGCGCAAATATATAATTTGCTTATTGAGGTGATTAATTTTTTTAGAAAAATCACCTTGGAGGGTTTTTAATGCCATCCTGACCGAGGTATCTGAACTGGCCGAAATCAAATCTGCAATAGCCTCAGCTTGGGTAAGATCTATTTTATCATTAAGAAAAGCACGTTCAGAAAATTCCCCTGGTCTTGCTAAGCGGGCACCTAAGCTAAGAGCTTGTTTTAATAAACTATCTAACACAAGTGGAGAACCGTGGGCATGAATTTCCACCACATCTTCACCTGTAAAAGAGTGCGGCGCTTTGAAAAATAGCATTAAGCCTTGGTCGATGAGTTCTTTTTTATCAGAATAAAAGGTACAAAAGCGCGCAACCCGTGGCTCTAATTTTTTTCCATCATTTAATTTTAAGGCGATTGGGTAAGATTGCGGACCAGATAAACGAACAATGCCAACCCCACCTCGTCCAGGTGGGGTTGCAATAGCTATGATAGTGTCGATAGCCATATTACTTAGCGGCAACAGCCAGTTTTTTTATAGGTTTATCATCAGAGTATTTACGTGTGATATACCATTGCTGAATAATAGATAAGGTGTTATTTACTATCCAATATAACACTAGCCCCGCTGGAAAATTCCAGAATAAGCCGGTAAATAGGATGGGTAAAAACATCATCACCTTAGCTTGTACAGGATCTGGCGGTGCTGGATTTAACTTTTGTTGGATTAACATAGTCGCACCCATTATCAAAGGTAAAACATGATAGGGATCGGGTGAGGCCAAATCTTTAATCCATAAAATGAAAGGAGCTTGTCTTAATTCAACACTTTCTAGTAACACCCAATAAAGAGCAATAAATACTGGTATTTGAATAAGAATCGGTAAACAACCACCTAAAGGATTCACTTTTTCTTGGCGATAAAGCTCCATTGTGGCTTGGCTTATTTTAGCCTTATCATCGCCGTAACGCTCACGTAAAGCTTGCAGTTTTGGTTGCAATTTACGCATTCCAGCCATAGATTTATAACTGGTTGCCGATAAACGATAAAAGGCTAATTTGATTAGAACCGTCACCAGAACAATAGACCATCCCCAATTGCCCACAAAACTATAAATTGCCGACATTAAAGAAAAGAGTAGGGAAGAAACAAACCATAAAATACCGTAATCAACCGTTAAATCTAGGTGAGGAGCAATACTTTTTAACACACTAGTATTTTCCGGGCCAACATAGAGTTTAGAGCCTACTTCTTTTTGTTCTTGCGGTTTAACTGTAATAGGTTGGCTAACAGCTCCTATAGTGAAGTCACCATTATGAGCAAGCGTATAAAATTTATTTTCACTCTCGGCATTAGGAACCCAAGCGGTTAAGAAATAGTGTTGTTGCATAGCAATCCAACCGCCATGCACATCTAAATTTAAATTTGCTTTTGCCATATCTGAAAAAGCTACTTTTTGATAGCGGGTTTTACCTGGATTCGAGAAAGAAGCACCGGTGTAGGAGCCCACGTGGAACATACTGGACTTATCTTCTTTAGGTGAGCTACGCAGTAATTGGGTGTTTAAATAACCCGTCCAATCACTAGTACTGGTGTTATTGATCACATAATTTACCGCAATAAGATAACTTCCACGAGTAAAGGTAAATATTTTTTTAACATCTAAACCGTCTTGATTTTTCCCTTCTAGAGTAACCCTTAACTGGTTTTGATTCTCAGCTAACTGGTAGCTCTTTTCTTGAGTTTTAAAGTTAAAATCCAGAGCTTGAACCTCTGAGCCCTTCGCTATAAATAGGCTCGAATTGGCCACATAGCGTTCACTGGCTTGGTTTTGCAATAAAACAAAAGGTTTATTTTTGTCCTCTACACTCAAGGGGTAATGCAGTAAATCACTCGACACTACATTTCCTTGACTTAAATCGATGGTTAAGTCTAGGACATCAGTCTTGACTTGAATTAGTTCACCGGAGCTCGTCGAAGGATTAGAAGCAGCATTAGTACCCGTGTTTTGTGCGGGGCTAGTTACTGGATTGGCATTGCTAATTTGCGGTAAAGGCTGACCATTGTTACTCGATGGTTCACTAATTGCTTGGGTTGTTTGTGGAGGAGGATAATCAATTTGCCATGCATTCCACAGTGATAAACTAACTAGCGCAAGCGCCATATATAATACTATACGTCTTATATCCATTCAGAGTTTCTCATTGTTAGGTACTACCGGATCATAACCACCACGAGCCCATGGATGACAACGTGCTAAACGTTTAATCCCCATCCACAAACCTTTTCCGACACCATACTGCTTAATTGCTTCTTCCGCATAGTGCGAACAACTTGGGTAATAACGACAACTCGGTTGAAATAGAGGACTAATTAAATACTGATACAGTTTTATTGGCAAGCATATTATTTGCTGAAGCAAGCAATTAGTTTTTCCCATGTTTTACTCAATCTGGAGTTAATACCCAAATTTGTTTGCTTTGCTACACCAGTTCTCGCCAAAAAAATGATATCAACAGCCGGTAATTGTGTTTGACGAAAACATTCTCTTAACAAACGTTTGATACGGTTTCGGTCATGGGCTTTAGCAATCATTTTTTTTGAAAGCGCCAACCCAAGACGAGCATAACCTAAATCATTTTCTCTACACAGTACAACAAAATCATTGGTTACAATCTTTTTTGCCTGTACAAACACGTGATCATAGTCACTTTTTTTTAATAAGCGCTGTGTTTTTTTAAAAGCAAACACTTAGGCAGACAAACGCTTACGTCCTTTAGCACGACGACGTTTAATAACTAATCTACCAGCGCGAGTAGCCATACGCTCACGGAATCCATGATCACGTTTACGCTTTAAATTACTAGGTTGAAAGGTGCGTTTCATGATGAACCTGTTAATAAATTTATGAGGTTGGGAATAATAGAGAACTTTTGCCTGCCTGTCAATTTAGAACTGCTTATTTTTTGATTAATTTTTTTATCCACCCCCGATAAATATAAAAATAAATCTTTTAAATATATTTTATGTTTATTATATAGTGGCCAAGATCTGTGTATAACATGAAAAAATCATTAAAAATCAATTTATTATATTCTAAATAAGATGTAGAAAACTAAGGTATGTTTACTTTCTTTCTCTGTTGGTAACTTGCTATGTTACTAGAATCCCCCTGTTTATTCATAGGCTGTTCGATACAAAATAGTTGATCTATTCACAGCTTATTTGTTTCTTTAAGTGGAATGAACAATTTCCTTAATATGGAAATTTCCTACTTCACTAATAAATATAATTTATATCTTTAAAATACTTTTATTTATTATTAGTGCATGAGAGGTCTGTTGATAAACTTTAAAAATCTATTAATTTCAATTGGATAATTCGTTTTTTATTCTGTTTATAACCTAGCAAAGATCATGTGATCTTACTGTGGCTTATTCCAGTAAGATCCTTTAGCCAAGCATTTATATCCACGTTTTGCTAGCTTATTTACCCTAGTTATACAGAACTAACTTTTTAGAACTTGTTGTTCCACTACCTCCGGTGTGGTATTTGGCCGCACTGGCGCTTCTTTGAAAAATGCAGGACTGGTTGCTCCGACTTTAATCGAAACTCTCTCTTCAGCTAGTCTTCTTGCTTCAGCGCGTTCCGTTTGTAAACTGACCGCCGTATTGCGAAAATCAACTTTAGTCGTGTCATAAGCGACTAACATATAACCATTTTCCATGGAGGGGTTGGGATAGATCATGGTAAAATTTTTATTAGGAGGGACATAAGCGAAACGGTAAGTGCTCCCTGATTCTTCTGCTTCTCTATTAAGTTCTTCGCAAGCTAAAATGAAATTAGCTTGAGCGGTTTTATACATAGCTTGGGCGTTAGCTTTTTCTCTAATATCTGCTTCATCACTCTCATCGGGAATAAAAGTTGCCTGAGCGGCACTAAGAATCATAATGCTCGGATTTAGTTTTATTAACGTACTTAGGTACTCTTTTTGGGCTTTTTTTGACGTATCAATTCCGCCACATAAATGTCCATCGCCAAGACAGGCGCATAAACAACTGCGACCTACAATTACATCCACATTGGAAGTCGCACTCAAATCGCTTTCTAAGGATTGTGAATCGACTTTTAAATACTCTCGCCGCGTTTCATCCACATTTTGCGGCAGATGAGCACCAAACTTGGTACCCTCTTCTGCATTATACGCAAAGCTCTTGTAGTCCGTTTGTATTACTTCAAGATGGGCACCCAGTTTGGCTTTTTCAATGGTATGAGCAATTGATTTAGTAACTTCACCATCTTTTAGTAGGACATCTGTTGTATCGGAGATGCACAGGACTTTCTTGGTGTTTAATTCATCGGTTAATACTTCTTTTAACTGGTTAGGATAGAGCTTACGGCTATTTAGCAAGGCGAAAGCATCATAAGCATTTATAAGGGCTTTAGGCATTTTCATTCTCTTAAAAAATGATCACTAATTATAATTTTAGTACATTTTTGAAGTGATTTTATTTTGCCCTGTCTGGGTTAATTTTAATTGAATGAAGGATTATTCGTTAACTTGCGTTTTGACCATTAATAACTCTTGGCCATCTTCGGGCTTTAATTTTCCGAACACCATAACTGAAAATAAGGTGACCACCGCCATGACCAAGAAGGATTCATGTAATGGCCTTATAATTGCTGCAGAATGAATCGAAAACTGCGGGGAAAACAAAGTAACTAAGATTGCGGCAAAAGCTATTCCAAAGCTTTGGGAGAGCTGTTGGATGGTACTCATGATACTGGTTGCTGAACTTAATTCCTCTTCATTAATGTTCGCATAGGCTAAAGAGTTCATTGCGGTGTATTGTAAAGCGATTAAAAATCCATAGCCAAAGGTTAAAAATCCAATGGTGTACAATGAAGTAGCGGTATTTATAAGCATAAAAGAGCATAAAATAGCCGCTACTAAAACAGTATTGACACATAAGAGTTTTTTGTAGCCCAACAAGCGTAGAATACTAGTCGATAAGGGTTTGATTAATAACACTCCTATAGAAATAGGCGCTAATAACAGGCCTGATAATTGGGGGGTAAATTTTAGTCCAATTTGAAAAAGTAAGGGTAATAAAAAGGGAATACCGCCAAAACTTAAGCGTGCACATAAATTCCCTAATGCCGAGATATAAAAAGTTCTCTTGCTTAATAAAGTTAATTTGACTATAGGATGGGCTTGTTTTTTTGAATGCCAATAATAAAAGCAAAGTAAACTAATAGAACACAGTAACATGGCTAAAGTTGAACTGTGTGAAAGATTTGATTCACTAAGCGCAGATAAGCTATAGGTGAGTGTTGCCAGCCCACCACCAAATAAAATAAACCCTAGCTTGTCTAAAGGCAGCACCGGCCGGCTAGGCATAGAAGGAAAGAAGAAATAAGCTAATAAAATGGCTAAGAGGCCAAATGGGACGTTAACCCAAAAAACCCAAGGCCAAGAGAAGTGGGTAGTTAAAATACCACCTAATACAGGTCCTAACATCATTCCTAAGGCTGCAACCATCACTACCATCCCCATTTTAATTATCAATTCATGACGTTCACAAATCCGCAAGATAATTAATCGGCCAACCGGCATGGTGAACGAGCCGCCTAAACCTTGGATAAAACGGGCAATAATTAATTGCTCTAAAGTAGTAGTAAAGCCGCATGCAAAAGAACTGAGGGTGAAGAGGCTTAGAGCAAAAATAAATACTTTTTTTATGCCAAACTTATCAGCTATCCAACCACTAATGGGGATAAAAATAGCTAAACTTAGCAAATAAGAGATTAAGGCTAACTTCAAATCAATAGGGGTTACATTTAGGCTATGTGCCATATTAGTAATCGCGGTATTAATGATCGTAATATCAATAGCTTCCATTAGCATTGCAAAAGCCACAATGATTAATATAAGCCTTTTTCTAAGCTCATCTAGCATGATTCCTCATCTTACCATTAGGTATAAAACGGTTAGCGTATAAAAGCAGTAAAACTATTCTCCTTTTCGAAGACTAGTATTCAGGTGTGGGCCGCAATTAAATCAGTCTGGGTACGAAGAAGTCCGTTGCTTAATTTTACTAAACGATCAATTTCCGCGGCTTTAAGCCGCGGCCGTCTAAGAACCTATAATTTCAAAATCAACCGCAATATTCCCGCGGGTTGCATGAGAATAGGGACAAATTTTTTCATGGGTTTCACGGACTAATTCGCTTAACTCAGTTTTACTGAAGCTTTTATCCTCAACCCTCATTTTTACTGCGATACCAAAACCACCCTGCGACCGTGGTCCCACGGAAACTGCGCATGTTACTTGGGCTTTGGTGGCATCCTTTTTATGTTGCTTTGCTATAAAATCAAGTGCTCCACCAAAGCATGCAGCGTAGCCTGCGGCAAAAAGATGCTCTGGGGTTGTCGTATTGGGTTTACCAGGGCCACCCATTTCCTTGGGCACCGAAAGAGAAACGTTTACTGAACCATCGCTGGTTTCACTATGGCCATTACGCCCACCAACAGCAGTCGCTGTGGCGGTAAATAAAGGATTAATTTCGTCGGTCACTTGTTGCTCCTTAAATTATAATAAAAATTCCATAAGATGTTGATTTACTTGTGCACTTGCTTCAATAGGACTTGAATGACCTCCATCGATAGAGGCGAATTGCGCATTATTAATCCCTTCCGCCAGGCGTTTTGATTCTTCTGGTAAGGTTATAATATCTTCAATTGCAGAAATAACCAGTGTGGGTATGTTTAATTCCTGCAACCAAGGGGATGAGTCAAACGCAGCTAAATTCATTAATTGTCGCTCTTGATCAAAAACAGTTTGAGCAAAAGGATAAGCTAATAAATTCTTTTTAAATTCGGCGCATTGTTCTTTATTTTCTAAAAAACCCGTACCAAAAAAGCAAGGTAGGGATAAATCAATTAATGAAGCGATATCAACCCCGTTTTTCCGCGCAGTTAAAAACGCTTTACAGATAAAGTTCGAGCGGGCGTTAAATTTCGCAACCGAATTAAGAATGATTAATTTATCGAGTTGTGCGCTATAGGTTCGTGCCAGGAGTTGCGCTATAACTCCGCCCATTGATTGACCCAGAATATGGGGTTTTTCTAAACCTAATTTTTGGATTAATTGGATAGTATCTTCCGCCATCATTTCTAAACTAAAAGGGCGTTTGTCATCGGTGGTTTGGCCAACAGCCCGGTTATCAAAAATAAGCACTTGAAATTTTTTAGCTAATTGGTCAAGCATCAAATTCCAAACACTATGATCGCAGGTATAACCAGAAATTAAAACCAAGGGTTTGCCTTTACCATGTAATTCATAATAAAAATTGGCACCATTAATCATTAAACTGGCCATAATAATCCCTTATTTAAGATAGTAATAACAAATTGTTCAATCAAGTGTAGCATTAGTTTTAAAATTTAATAGGGACCTCAACTAAGACAAAAGAAAGAACTCGCTAGCTTCTCGTTGGGATTGTTATTGCAAAGTGCGCAAAATTCAGTCTTTATAAAATCGCATTTTACTTGCATTGCTTATTTGCTTGAATAAGCTTGTACGAGAGAAAAAGTGCAAGCCTGCCTCCTAAATTAGCGCATGGCCCCAGCTAGGGGGCTTGCTTTGAGAGGGAGTAAGTTATTTTGTTAAACCAATAGGGAATTGGATGCTAATCATATTGGGGGTTTGGGCAGTTATCAAACCACCTTTACCATTCGTCATTTGGTAATGTAAATCAAAGTCTGCATTATTAGCATCGCTGCTTACATAGCTGCAAGTAATGAGCGAGTTAATAGAATCATAATTGGTAGCCAAACTGTTGTAAGTAGATAAATTGCTGGGAACATTTGCCGGCCACATGATTGTTTTAAAATACACTGCGCGACTATCGCCAAAAATAGCTTCTACACCATAACCCGCCACATAGTCACCAAAATGTGAAATAGCATTAACAGCAGGGCAGGTGAAGGTAACATCGTGATGAGTGGGCTCTGCACTTGCACTAACAGCAAACAGGGCCGCAATACCAGCAAATAAATAGTTTTTCATTTTTAATCCTTTAAGTTGTAAAGTATTTTTACGAAAACTACTATAACGAAACACCTTCTTGGGCGTCAATTAAAATAATAAAGGCCTTGAGCCAACCCGTTTATACCGTCTAATTTTTTATGGCCTCATAAGCCTTTTCTTTAACGCAGCAGCAGTATCAACCCTTGCATGTGGCTAAGGCCTATGGAGGTATAAATTGCTTAGTAATTTTGCGAGACAGATAAGTCCATGGAGGACAAGAGCGCTGATAAGCACTAGCCAAAATGTTTCATATCCTGGTAATACACCAACTTTAATACTTAAGGGCAAAAAGCTGATTAAAGAAAAACAGAGCATCAAGGCCAATGAGTAAGGTGTATGTTCTATGATACCCGAGAGACAGGGCTAAGCCTGCATAAACCAAGGCAAAAATAAACCCTATTAGCGTTAGGTAGTAGAGATAAAAAAGCCACCAGCCTCTTAAATCAAGATTACTATTATATTGAATGGCAATAGACAGGAGGGTAGCGCAATAGAAGCTGAAACTTATTAGGTAAAGATCAAGAACAAAATTATCTTTTTTACATGATGCTAAACCCTTTTTATTGAGTAAAAAAACAATATTTTTAGTCCGTAAAACAAACACCATATATAAAGGGAGACAGTACAAAACATTTTCAATGAAGCGAGCTTTAAATTGCTGATGAATTGAAAAAATAAAATGATAAAAGAAAGGGACAGAATAATTGATAGGCTATTAATATCAGTTAGTTTTTTTCTTATCATTTCAAAAAATCCTGAGCTTCGTTGTACATTGCCTTGTTAAAAGTTAAGGTGGTGGAACTAGTGGGCACAGTCATGAATCATCGTTCCAACTTCGACGTAATCTTGCTGCTCTATTTTTTACAGCAAAGAGTGTTGCAATCCTATCTAAAACACTATTCAGAGAATTAAATCGGGTTCAAAACTTCTATGCATTACAATGCTTTCTTCCTCAAGCGCAATTTTTAAGATGGTTTGAATGACCCTTTCATCTTCAATAAGATTTTATAGAATAAAACAGATAAAACTATAAAAGTAAATATAATTCAAAAAAAGGATCTAAGTAAATTGTTGGAGCCATTTTTCAGCCCTCTAATGAGCCTTGGACAGGTACTAGTTTTATCGCGGAAAACCCATTAACGCGGCCAAGTTAGGATTAATGCGCTATCTTTGGCGCATAAGCACTGGATAAGAAACCGTTTATAAATAGGTAAAGGTAGCTGTAGCTAAAGCTAAAGCTAAGACAACAATGAGTAAGAACATTTTTTTAGGATTCATCATTCAACCCTGTTTTGCTTCTTTTAAGGATAGTGTAGACCTAATTTAGATGCTTTGCTCTATAAATACTCATTCCATAAAAATGTTCTATAATGAAACAAAATCAAATAGAGAACAAAAAATGAATAAAACCCTAGCTTGTATTCTTATCTTATTTAATGCTTGTAGTTTTGCGACTTTGCCTACCGCACCTCTTCCTACCTCAGATACTGAACTTTTACCCAGTCCTTATCCTGTTTATGTAATCCCCAATCAAGCGGTTATTAATCATCCTGTTGCTGGAGCTAGTAAATCCTCGCTACCCACTGATAATAGCTATACTGACTCTCCAGGTTGTTATATCGCTTGCTACTCCCATAACCCTGGGGTGTATGCGGTGGGGCCAAGTATCTATGTAATGGGACAGATCAGAGTTAAAGGTAGTTATGTTAATCGTATTTGCCAACCCGCTGGTTTTTTAAACCAAGATATCAGCAAAGCCTTTTCGTTTAAGCAATTATGTAGCGAAAAAATTTCCACTTGCACGCCTAATAATTGTTGGGCAGGTGGTGATACTGGAGGGTGGTTTGGGATACAATGAGAAAGGATTGGCCTTAAAGCTAGTCCTCCAGCTGATTTACCAAGTCCTGGCCTACTGGGTAAATTATACCTATTTAGTGAAGAACCTAAGGTATGGGCTATTTACCTTGTTTTTAGATCTAAGGTAGCTGCTATCCTAATAGGCTTTAATTTTATTCACAGTTTAATTTATTATTGTGGATAACTTTTCCTTTTCGCTTAACCACGGTATACTTAGCGCTTTATTGATGATTAAATAAACTAATGCTGTTTATTCATGACTTCGTTATTCATCTGTAAATTATCTTATTAATTGTCTTGCTGTCTTACTGCTTCAGTGGCAGTATTTTATATCTGTGGATAATTGGTTTTTAACGTTCTTTCCACCCTTGTTTGATGAGGAGTTTTGCTTTGTCCGCGACTGTTTGGCAAAAATGTTTGGGTTTATTACAAGATGAATATTCTGCCCAACAATTCAATACCTGGCTAAGACCTTTGCAAGCGCATACTGAAGAGCAGCGTTTTGTCTTGTTAGCTCCTAATCGTTTCGTAGTGGATTGGGTCAAAAAACATTTCTTTTCGCGGATCGAAGAATTGATCAATCAATTTTGTGGCGATGAAATTAAAAGCGTTTCTATTGAAATTGGCAGTAAACCTGCTGAGGATGCAAGTACTCGGACGACGACTTCTAGCTCTTTAGGAACTAGTAGCTTGTCAGGAGGAGCTAGCGCGGCGGCTACTGCTAAACCCGCTGCTAAAAAAGCAGTCGACTATAAAACCAGTCATCTAAATAAAAAGTTTGTTTTTGACAGTTTTGTAGAAGGGAATTCTAACCAATTAGCACGCGCCGCTTCAATGCAAGTAGCAGAACGTCCAGGGGATGCTTATAATCCTTTATTTATTTATGGCGGTGTCGGCTTAGGTAAAACGCATTTAATGCATGCTATTGGCAATAATATTCTCAAAAACAACCCTGAAGCTAAGGTATTGTATTTACATTCAGAGCGTTTTGTTGCTGATATGGTTAAAGCCTTACAAACCAATTCTATTAATGAATTTAAACGTTTTTATCGCTCTTTAAATGCTTTACTTATCGATGATATTCAATTTTTCGCAGGAAAAGATCGTTCGCAAGAAGAGTTTTTCCATACCTTCAATGCTTTGTTAGAAGGACAGCAACAAATCATTCTAACTAGCGATCGTTATCCTAAAGAAATTGAAGGCATGGAAGAACGGTTAAAGTCACGTTTTGGTTGGGGCCTAACGGTTGCCGTTGAGCCACCCGAATTAGAAACGCGCGTCGCTATTTTAATTAGTAAGGCTGAGCAATCTAATATAGATTTACCTTATGAAGTGGCCTTTTTTATTGCTAAGCGCATACGTTCGAATGTTCGTGAGCTTGAGGGTGCTTTACGGCGAGTTATAGCTAATGCTCATTTTACTGGTAAACCAATTACCATTGAGTTTGTCCATGAGGCTTTACGCGATCTTTTAGCGCTGCAAGATAAACTGGTGACCATAGAAAATATCCAAAAAACAGTGGCGGAATATTATAAAGTTAAAGTTGCTGATATTTTATCTAAAAGAAGAAGCCGCTCTATCGCTCGTCCGCGGCAAATGGCTATGGCCTTGAGCAAAGAGTTGACCAATCATAGCTTGCCGGAAATTGGGGATCATTTTGGTGGACGCGATCACACCACTGTGATTCACGCCTGTCGAAAAGTCAAAGAGTTAGTCCAGGATGATAGTGATTTTGCCGAAGACTATAAAAATCTTATGCGTATTTTATCTTCTTAATTAGGAGCATTAATCTTGTTTGAATTAGTAATTAAAAAAGAAGACTTGCTTTCCCCTTTGCTTACGGTTGCCGGAGCTGTAGATAAAAAGCAATCTTTAGCTATTCTTTCTAATTTTTTATTAAAATTAACGCAAGGTGTTCTCCATATTACAGCAACTGATTTGGAAATCGAAATATCTGCCCAAGTTGCTTGTGAATCTAACCAAGTGGAAGGGGCGATTACAGTCCCGGCTAAAAAATTTATTGATATTATTAAGTCGCTAGAGGAAAACACTAATCCCAAAGTAGTTTATGACAATGGGGTGGTGAATATCCGGGAAGGGCGGAGTTCCTTTAAACTGGCTACCCTACCTGCCGAGCATTTTCCTGCCAGTGAAGACGAGTGTAATGAGGTAGAACTGCCTATTCCGCGCCTCGACTTATTGCAATTATTACAATCCACCCATTTTGCTATGTCGCAACAAGATGTACGCGTCTTTTTGAATGGCTTGTTTTTAGATTTTGAGCCAAATATCATTTCATCTGTAGCAACAGATGGTCATCGGATGGCCATAAATCGTTATTCATGCACGGTTAATGCTAGTAATAAATTGCTTATTCCCAAAAAGGGCGTTCAGGAGTTATTACGTTTACTAAATGGAATTGATGATGAAGAGGTATTATTAGCTGCAGGCAAATCGCACATTAAGTTGATAACCAAGCAATTTGTTTTTTCTTCTAAATTAATAGAGGCACGTTTCCCCCCCTATGCGCGCGCCATTCCCAAGCATCAAGATAAAACCATACTCATTGATTGCGCTACTTTAAAACGTTCGTTGGCGCGGACCATCATTTTAGCCCATGAAAAATCTAAAGCGGTGATGCTGCATTTACAAGCAGGTCAATTAACCTTAATTGCCAATAATAATGAGCAAGAAGAAGCCGTTGAATCCTTACAAGCAGAAACCCATGGTGATGAATTAAAAATTGGGATCAATGCGACCTATCTATTAGATGTGTTAAATCATTTTGGTGAGGGAATGGTGCGTTTGTCGATGACCACCACCGACTCCAGTATTTTAATTGAAGCACTTAATAATGATGCATACCAATACATCATTATGCCTATGAAGTTATGATTCTCACTGATTTAAAAATTCATCATCTTCGAGCTGTTGATACAGCTCATCTACGTTTAAATCCACGATTTAATTTTATTATTGGCCCTAATGGTAGCGGTAAAACCTCTATCTTAGAGGCCTTGTATTTGTTGAGTTGTGGACATTCTTTCCGCTCCCGCGAAATTGTACCCATTATTGCTCATGAACAGGATAAGTTAACTGTCTTTGCCCAGGGACTGGATAATAAGACGGTAAGCATCCAAAAATCTAAGAGCTTACCAACGCAGATAAAATTGAATAATCAATTTTGCTCTACCACAAGTCAACTTGCCTACGCGCTCCCCTGCCAGATTATTAATTCAGACATTTTTCAAATTATAGATGCAACTTCAAGCATCCGTCGCTCTCTTCTCGATTGGGGACTGTTTCACGTGAAACCTAATTACCTTGCACTGTGGAAGGAGTACAGGCGCGTTTTAAAGCAAAGAAATGCCCTCTTAAAACAATCCAACAGCTATGACCAATTCATTCCTTGGGATAAACAATTATCCTATTTAGCGGAACAATTAGATAATTTACGAAGCGCCTATTTCGAGTTGTGGAATAAGGAATTTTCGCAGGTGTTATCTAGCCTGACTACAACGCCTTGCTCGATCCAGTATTATAAGGGTTGGGATAAAAAGCAGAGCGGCAAGTCCTTAGCGACTTTGTTAGCAGAGCATTTTCACAGTGATAAACAAAGGCAATATACCCAATTTGGCGCTCATCATGCGGATCTTATTATTGACTCTAATGCGATGAAGGCGAAGCAAGCTCTCTCACGTGGGCAGCAAAAGATTATCTTAATTGCCTTAAAACTCGCACAAGGGCGATTATTAAAAGATAACTGCCTCTATTTATTTGATGATTTAGCGGCGGAATTAGATGAACCGCATCAGTCTAGGCTCATCAACTATCTTATTAGCCATCCAGGTCAATATGTAGTGACTGCTACCCATTATCTGCCCATAGAGCACAGTATTGCCGCCAATGAAAAACAACTATTTGCAATTGATCGCGGCGTTGTTGATGCGAATGTTTCACGTGAAACATTCGCCCTCTGTTGAATTGCGTCTTGACAGCTATTTCGTGAATTACGACAAGTCGAGTAGAGGTATTCCCGGCAGGGCACTGCTTAATGAGTTTAGTCTAAGCCCGGTCGAAAAAAAATGACCCGATTTATTCTGCCTGGCGGTTGGAATTTAGAATTTTACCCTATTTAGAGCTGCTATAAAGGCTTGCATTAAGATATCAAGGGAAGTGAATATCCGTATACGCAGATTATTGAAGTACGTATAAATAGAGCTAAAATGTGGTATAATATACTATTTGCTAACCTATGTTAGATTAGGGTAAAGAGGACACCTCATGAGCGTTGACGCCAGTTACGATTCAAGTAATATTAAAGTCTTAAAAGGATTAGATGCAGTACGAAAAAGGCCGGGTATGTACATCGGGGATACTGATGATGGCACAGGCTTACATCATATGGTGTTTGAAGTAGTAGATAACTCCATCGATGAGGCTTTGGCGGGTTACTGTAAGGAAATTTTTGTCACGATTCATGCTGATGAATCAATTACTGTTAAAGATGATGGTCGCGGCATCCCCGTGGACATTCATAAAGAAGAAGGGCGCTCAGCTGCGGAAGTTATCTTAACTATTCTTCATGCCGGCGGAAAGTTTGATGATAATTCTTATAAAGTTTCCGGTGGTTTACATGGGGTGGGGGTTTCCGTAGTTAATGCTTTATCAGAAGAGCTGCATTTAACCGTACGCCGTCATGGGAAAATTCATGAACAACATTACCGTCATGGTGTTCCCGATGCTCCGATTGCAGAAACTGGCGATGCAACAAATACAGGAACCCAGATCTGGTTTAAGCCTAGTGCGGAAACTTTTAGTAATATCGAATTCCATTATGACATTTTGGCAAAGCGCTTACGTGAATTATCCTATCTGAATTCTGGCGTTTGTATCCACTTATCCGATGAGCGCACGCAAAGGCAAGATACCTTCCATTATGAGGGCGGTATTCAGGCTTTTGTCGAGCATTTAAATAAAAACAAAACCGCTATTATTCCCCAAGTGTTTTCAATGAGCGCAGAAAAAGAGGGAATAACCGTGGAGTTATCCATGCAATGGAATGACTCTTACCAAGAAACCATATTTTGCTTCACAAACAATATTCCTCAACGTGATGGTGGAACCCATATGGCAGGTTTCCGCGCTGCCTTAACTCGAACCTTAAATAACTATATTGAAGCGGAAGGTTTTGCTAAAAAGGCAAAAGTATCACCGACCGGTGATGATGCCCGGGAAGGTTTAACGGCCGTCTTATCGGTTAAAGTGCCTGATCCTAAATTCTCTTCTCAAACTAAAGATAAATTAGTTTCTTCGGAAGTAAAATCTGCCGTTGAATCGAGTGTAGCTGAGCGTTTTAACGATTTCCTTCTAGAAAATCCAACTGCAGCAAAAGCCATTGTGGGTAAAATTATAGATGCAGCTCGCGCTCGCGAAGCTGCGCGTCGAGCCCGCGAAATGACTCGCCGTAAAGGTGCTTTAGACATAGCTGGGTTACCGGGCAAACTTGCGGATTGCCAAGAGAAAGATCCTGCTTTGTCTGAACTTTACCTAGTAGAGGGTGATTCAGCGGGTGGCTCAGCCAAGCAAGGGCGTGATCGTAAGTTTCAAGCTATTCTTCCACTGAAAGGTAAAATCTTAAACGTAGAGAAAGCGCGTTTCGATAAAATGTTGTCCTCGCAAGAAGTAGCAACCCTTATTACTGCCCTAGGTTGTGGTATTGGGCCTGATGAATATGATCCAGATAAAGTTCGTTATCATCGAATAATTATCATGACCGACGCAGACGTGGATGGTTCGCATATCCGCACTTTATTACTGACCTTTTTCTACCGACAAACTCGCGAGCTTGTTGAACGCGGATATATTTATATTGCCCAACCCCCACTTTATAAGGTAAAAAGAGGTAAAAGTGAGCAATATGTTAAAGATGATGAGGCTTTGTTTGATTATTTGACAAATTCGGCTTTAGATGGTGCTGCCTTTTATCCTTCGCCAGAAGCTCCTCCCATTACAGCCCTCGCTTTGGAAGAACTAGTGCAGCAATATAGACGCTCAGAAAAAATTATTAAACGTTACAAGCGTCGTTATCCGAGCGAAATTTTAAAACGAATTACCTATTTACCCATATTGCATAATGAGGATTTTAATCAGCAAGATAAAATAGCGCAGTGGTGTAAACAATTAGATCTAAGCTTGCAACAACTTGATTCAAAAACTGAACAATACACCGTGGAGGCGCATAAACTTAATGACTCTACTGTTTATATTCCTCGTATCACTGTGACACAACACGGCGCAGAACATTATATTCCGATCAATGCTGAATTCTTCTACTCTAAAGATTATAAAGAATTGGTATCCCTCGGAACCAAACTAGCTTCTTTAATTGAAGAAGGAGCTTATGTCAAACGTGCTGATAAAATGTTAACAGTTGAAAGTTTTGAGCAAGCACTGGATTGGTTGATGGATGAGGCCAAAAAAGGGCAAACTATTCAACGCTATAAAGGTCTTGGTGAAATGAACCCCGAACAACTATGGGAAACCACCATGGATCCTAATGTGCGTCGCATGTTGCAAGTCACTATTGAAGACGCGGTAGCTGCTGATGCGATTTTCACTACCTTAATGGGTGATCAAGTGGAGCCACGGAGAGATTTTATTGAGCTTAATGCTTTAGATGCAGAAAATATCGATATTTAAAGGTCTTGCTTCAGAAAACCTATGCTAGGTTGTACTTGCCAACAATAGTTGAGCCCCAGGTACAACCTACAACTAGTGCTTTAAAGCGTAAAAAATCTAAGAGATAAGTGAGTTCTTAACCAGAGCAATGAAAAAATAAAAGAGAGATATAAGGGTATAGAGCTTCAATAGGTTAATGACGGCTTATCTAAGCCACTTGGAAAGTTGATGAAAAGTGCTGCATCCCTACAGCGAAGTACATCCTCTGTACTGGTCCTTTGCTGACATCCTGTCAGATAAGTCCTTTTATTTACAGTTAAGTATAACCGATGATAAAAAAGAGTCACCTGCTTAATTGAGCAATAAGGTGTAAGAAATTTCTCAAAGCGGCTACCTATTAAACTCAAAAAATCTACAGGAAAAAGGGTGAGCAAGTGTTTAGAGGCATCCTCTATTCCCATACCTAACCAAAAAACGATCGTGTTCAAGTGATAGCAAGGGATTAGCTTAGGTAAAAATAACAGTGATCCGGCCTGAAATTGATGGTTAGCAAGCAAGTAACGATGAACAATAGAATAAAGACCCTATAAAGTGTACATAGGTTTTATTTTGATAGCTACCAAGAAGGGAGCACCGCGACGAAGCAGCATTCCAGTACACCTAAAATCACCATCAGCAGCGCAATAATAATTAATTACTTTAATGAGGAGGATCCCTTGCATAAGTTTTATTTTGCCTAGCACCGGCAGGCCAATAACAATGCCGATTAGTGATCATACCCTTATGGTGCGACACACTAAATTTGGTGCTTTGCAAGCTTAAATATGTTAAATCCAGTTTCTCCGCTTGCGCCTATTGTGGGTGAAGTACTAATGGGAAGATCCTTAGGCCCTAGATAGATGATTAGGCTACCCCAGAGGGTGGAAAATGAGCGTCTGGATAAAATGGCAGCCTACATCGTGCAGGAATATAGGGCTGGAGTAGGGTTATTAGCCTTGCAAGAAGTTTCTGCCCCGAGCTCACCCTACTTTCGGCGCTTAAGGGCGCGCCTAGCCTTTATGCTTCTCAGTTGGGAGTGAACATTCTATTAACAACTCTGTTAGAGCAGTGGAACAGGACTCTGCCCAGTGCTTTTGGTAGTTCTGTTTTAAAGCCACTGTTGGTTATGAAACTCTAAATGCTCGGCAATAAAGGTGCTTACAAAATAATAACTATGATCATAACCAGGCTGCAAACGTAAGTTGAGCAAATTTTTACCATCCCGTGCGGCCTCTTGCAATAAATGGGGTTTAAGCTGGTCATTTAAAAAAGGGTCTTTGCTGCCTTGCTCAACCAAAATTTCTCCATGCGGCCATGCCGTGTTTTTTAGTAAAGAGCAGGCATCATAATCCACCCATTTTTGTGTATTATTGCCTAAATAATGGCTTAGTGCATTGATTCCCCAAGGGGCTTGGCTCAGTGAGCTAATCGGTGCGAAAGCCGAAATACTGCGAAATAGGTGGGGATTTCTAAGACCGATAATTAAAGCCCCATGCCCACCCATTGAATGACCTGAGATGCCACAACGTCCTGTATCAATGGGAAAATGATGGGCGATAAATTGAGGAAGCTCCTGACTTAAATAAGTATACATCTGATAATGCTCACGCCAGGGTTCTTCGCTCGCATCTAGATAAAAACTAGCACCTTCACCTAGGTACTCTTGTTCATCTAAACCCTTAATCCCACGCGGGCTGGTATCCGGCACTACCAGCGCCATTCCAAGTTTTGCCGCAAGTTTTTGGGCTCCAGCCTTAGTGATAAAATTTTGTTCGGAGCAGGTTAAACCGGATAACCAATATAACACGGAGGCTTTGGCGTTTTTATCCAGAGGAGGCATAAAAAGAGCAAAACGCATTTCCGTTTTGGTTGACTCAGACCAATGGCTGTATACATTTTGTATTCCTTCACAACAGCGGTGTGATTCAATTAATTGGTAAGACCTCATAGTTTCACCTTTTCCTATAAGTTAGAATGTCACAACGGTGCGTATTGATTCACCCTGGTGCATTAAATCAAAGGCTTCATTTATTTGTTCAATAGGTAGCACATGGGTAATTAAATCGTCAATGTTAATGCGTCCATCCATATACCAATCAACAATTTTAGGTACATCCGTTCGGCCGCGAGCACCGCCAAAAGCAGAACCTTGCCAAACCCGTCCGGTAACTAATTGAAAGGGACGGGTATTAATTTCATGTCCCGCAGGTGCTACGCCAATAATGGTTGACACCCCCCAGCCTTTATGACAACACTCCAATGCTTGCCGCATTAATTGTACATTTCCCACGCATTCAAAACTATAATCAGCACCACCATGGGTCAGTTCGACTAAATGCCCGACAAGATCCTCTTTGATTGTTAAAGGATTAACAAAGTGGGTCATTCCCATTTTTTTTGCTAACTCCTGCCGATTGGGATTAATATCCACCCCAACAATTTGGGTTGCGCCCACCATTTTAGCTCCTTGAATAACGTTAAGGCCAATACCACCTAGGCCAAAAACGACTACTCGGCTACCAGCTTCAACTTTAGCCGTAAATAAAACTGCGCCTATGCCTGTTGTCACTCCACACCCGATATAGCATACTTTTTCAAAGGGGGCATCAGGACGAATTTTAGCTAAAGCAATTTCTGGTAAAACACTGTATTGGGCAAAGGTCGATGTGCCCATATAGTGGTGGATAGGGGAGTTATTAAGGCTGAAACGGGAAGTCCCATCGGGCATTAATCCTCTACCTTGGGTGGCGCGAATGGCCTGGCATAAGTTGGTTTTACGGGAAAGACAATAATCGCATTGTCGGCATTCAGGGGTATATAAGGGGATAACGTGATCACCGGGCTTTAAGCTCTGTACTTTTTTCCCAACTTCAACCACCACTCCTGCGCCTTCATGACCTAATATGGCAGGAAATAAGCCTTCAGGGTCCTGTCCCGATAAGGTATAGGCATCCGTATGACAAACACCGCTGGCTTTTATTTCGACCAATACTTCTGTCTCTTGGGGTGGGGCCAATTCTACGCGTTCAATCCTTAAGGGCTGTCCTGGGGCATGGGCTACGGCAGCTTTCACTTGCATCATTAAAATCCTTTTGTGAAATAAGCACTTACTATACGAGTAAGCAGGTTTTTAGTAAACCCATAATTAGTTCGCTGGACTATTGGAACAGTTTCACCCTATTATTTATTTTTTACTTAAACATTCAATTTAAAATGAGTTTTACTCTTAATTCGGTTAAGGCCGGTTTTTTAGGGCTATTATTATTTTCGCCGCTGACTCAAGGTGCCGAAATCAATGATGTACAAACGTGGTGGAATCTTACGGCCATCGGCAGTTTTTATCAGGGGAAGACAAAATCACCGGTTAAATATTGGTTAGAAGGCCAGCAACGCCTTGGGGATGATAGTAGTCGCTCAACCCAGAGAATGTTAAGGCCTGGGGTGGGCTATGCAATCAATGAAACAACTAGCCTCTGGATGGGAAGTGCCTGGATCTATACCGGTATTCCGTTAACTCGAGCACCCTTTTCTGAGCGAAGGCTATGGCAACAAGTCTTATGGGTAAAAAAATATCCCCAGCTTAACTTAACCAGCCGTACCCGCCTAGAGCAGCGCTTTTTAGAAGGAAATCCTAAAACCGCTTGGCGTTTGCGGGAAATGGTTAAAATGGTTTCACCTTTTATTTATAAACCGCAGTTTTCAATAGTGGGTAGCGATGAGGTTTTCTGGCACCACAATAATTTTATTGGGCAGAGAAATCAAGGCTTTGATCAAAATCGATTTTTCTTGGGAATGGCTTATAAAATTAATTCTACTATAACTACAGAAATAGGCTATTTGAATCAATTTATTCATCGCCGCGGAGCAGCCAATTTCCAGTCGAATAATTTATCAACGACTGTCTTATTTAATTTAAGTTAAGTTCATAAATGAAGGCTTCTACATTCAAAAAGGGCGGGATCACTGTTTATTGGCCTGGCTGCATACAGCCAGGAATCGTTTATTTCTTTTTGGGGACTTTTTCGCCTTTTTGACGCGCTTTCGATAAGCCTATGGCAATGGCCTGTTTCCGGCTTTTTACTTTTTTATCACTTTTGCCACTATGAGCCTCGCCTTTTTTATATTCATGCATTTCTTTTTTTACTTCTTTTTGAGCTCCTTTACTGTATTTAGTCATGATCGTTCTCCTTAATTTTTTCTTATCTATAAATTAAGTATAGGAAAGACTCTTGTTTGTTCAAATATTGAGCGATTGCTAAATCTAAACTATAGTTAATAAAAGGGAAAGACGTTCGGATGGGAGGGATTCTATGGTAAACCTAGACCTAGATAGAGAAACTATTTTTAACCTTTTAGATAAAGCAAGGCAGTATCAAGTGAAAGAAGATGTTAGTTTTCCAGAAATGAATGATGAAATGGACTCCTTACAGGTGCTTGCTGATGATGGCGATGATGCTATTTATCAAGAAGTTGTCTCTTTTATTAATGATTTAAGAGAAGACCAGCAGGCCACCTTGGTCGCTCTAATGTATTTAGGACGCGGTGATTATAGCGAAGAAGAGTGGGTTGATGCTTACCATTTGGCTGAAGATGAGCTGAGTGATCATACGGGTGAATATCTATTATCAAGACCTTTAGTCGCAGATGATATCGCACGTGGTTTAGATCTTTTAGGTATTGCTAAGCCTGGGGATTAATGTTTAATTCCACTTTTTTAATAAGACCGGCCTTCTTGTGGATATCTTTTCTAAGTTCCTAGAATATTATCAATGCCTTTTATTGCTAATTGAAAAAATAGCATTTTAAATCATGTGGTTATATGCTTTTTTGTTTTAAAGATTACAATTTTAGAAAACCAACCTGTGGATAAGTCTGTGTATAGGATGTAAAATACTAGGATTTGTTTGCTAAATTGTTCATTATAATTGCACAAACCTCGTTCTTTTGTTAGATCTTTAACTTCTATTACTATGCGGTTTATGGACAAGAAGGAGGATGGAGTATATGCCTGGATTATTTAAGCCCTGCGACGCTATTGATTATGTGAAAATGTATTCTACTTTTAGAAATAACACCAGTGAGCACTGCCTGGCTTTTATTTTAATGCCTTGTTCTCCCCAAAAACGACAACTCTCTTTAAGCTCTTTACAGTTTGATTTTAATGCCGAGGGAGCTATTCCCATGCTGCGCATTTTTTATGATGGGGAGGAAATACAGATTCATCATCAAGCTAAAAAAACCATGGAGGCCTTAGACGCTTTGAAAGCCCTTTTTGGTTCTCGCCAGATTAACCCTAGGGATAAGTGTTTAACGGTAGAATTACTGCAAGGCGAAGGTGCTGGAGCTTCGGTTGCTGCAGTTTTTGAGCTCTTGCAGTCTATGTATTTGCTTAAAAAGGAGTTTGCAGAAGAAATTAAAACACAATTACTGACGCCGGATTATTTAGCCAAAGAATACCGGCGTTTGTTACCTACACCGATAAAAGAAGAACATTCTGCCTGTCTCTTAATGTAGTTAAGGGAAAGTAAACCATTAATGAATGTCCCAGCCTTATGAGTAAATTTGTTGGGCTAGTTAAACCCCACAAACCCGTTTAATTTATTTAGACTTTGGTTGCTGTTGGGTGATGCAATGAATACCGCCACCGCCAGCAAAGACATCAAGGGCGTCAATTTGGGCTAACTCATATCCTGGAAATAACTTGGTAAACAGTTGATAAGCCTTTTTATCATATTCCTCATAACCAAACGCGGGCATAACAATGCCGCCATTAGCTAGATAAAAATTGATATAAGATAAGGTGAGCCGCTCGCCATTAAGCTCAGTCGCAGGAGGCTGCTCGATAGTAAATACTTCTAAGGAACGCCCTTTTGCATCACGAGCTGCCCGCAGAATGGCTAAGTTTTCTTGCAGAAGCTCAAAATTAGGATCATTTTTATCTTCAGTGATTAAACAAAGCACTTTACCAGGCGCGACAAAAGTCGCTACTTCATCCACATGACCATCGGTTTCATCACCTATTAAGCCTCTATTTAACCAAATAACCTGCTCACAATTTAAATAATCACGTAAGTAAGTTTCAATCTCCGCTTGAGTAAGCTTGGGATTGCGATTTGCATTAAGAAGACACTCGCGCGTAGTTAGTACCGTGCCTTCGCCATCCACATGAAAGGAGCCTCCCTCCATTACTAGCGGGGCATGAAAATACTGCGCCTTAGTTTCTTCTATAATCTTGGCTGCGATTTTTTGATCTAAGGCGCAATTGTCATAGTTACCGCCCCAGGCATTATGGATCCAATCAATGCCCGCAAGGTGGCCGTCTTTATTTAATACAAAGGTACAGCCAGTATCTCTGGTCCATGAATCATCAAGCGGCAGGGTGAGAAAGCTAATGTTTTTGCCACAAAGTTGTTGGGCTTCTTCTCGGTCTTCCGCTTTTACGATAATAGTCACAGGCTCAAATTGCGCTATAGCATTAGCGACCCGAGCATAAGCTTGTCTTGCTCTGGGAAAACCAATATTAGACCAACTGTCGTGGTGGCAAGGCCAAGCCATCCAACAACGTTCATGGGGATGCCATTCGGCTGGCATAAAATAGCCTGCTTGTTTTGGAGTTTTTATACTCATTGCTCTTTTCCATCCAAATAGGTTAATTGCGGGAAAATACTTCTTAATTCATTAAGATAAGAAAGCATCGTTTCTCTGGGTAATTCCGAATTAATCAGTTGCTTCTCATAAGACTGCACTAATTTTTTAGTGTCAAAATGAGCTAAATTTAAGACATTAGTAACGGTGTCACCGCTGACTAAATCATCCAATTCAAACTGACCGTCTTCAGAAAGCTTCACGTCTAATGAATTGGTGTCGCCAAATAAATTATGTAAATTACCTAAAATCTCTTGATAAGCACCGACTAAGAAAAACCCAATGGCGTAGGGATTTTCACGATTATAATGAGGCAGCATCAATGTTGAGGTAACGCAAGAGCTTCCTAAATAATGCTTTAAGGTACCATCCGAATCGCAGGTTAAATCTTGTAAGATACTGTGCATGGTTAATTCTTCGGTAAGTTGCGTTATAGGCGCTACCGGAAAAATTTGGCCTATAGCCCAAGCATCAGGTATGGATTGGAAGAAGGATACATTACAGAAAATCTTAGCTGCCATATTTTCATTGATTTTGGCTAAGAGTTCTTCTTCACTCGGATTTTCTGCATCAAGGCGATCTTTTAATTCCATACAAATATTGGTGTAAAAGGCCTCAACTTTTGCTTTCTCCTGCAGGCTAATAACCCCATGTTTAAATAAAGAATGGGCTTCGCTTAATGAATGTTCGGCGTAGTTATAAATTTCGTTAGGCGAACTGTCAGTAATGGCCAGATAGGTATCATAAATATCTCTGATAACATGGGAATCTTCTTCATCAATACGCGGTAGTGCTGGGGCTTTTTCCACAATCTCAATGTCGGTAATATTGGAAATTAACACAGCATGATGCGCCGTTAAGGCTCTACCTGACTCGGAGATAATGTTAGGTTCTGGAATTTCTGCTTCTTGGCATAAATGTTTGAGTGCTAAAAGAATATGGGTTGCATACTCATTAAGGCTGTAATTCATTGAGCAGCCTTTATTGGAGTGGGTTCCCTCATAATCAACGCTTAAACCACCACCCACATCAATAGTGCTAATTGGGGCCTTAAGTTGGCGCAATTCAACGTAATAGCGCGCCACTTCTTGCATGCAATGGCGGATATCATGGATATTGGCAATTTGCGAGCCTAAATGGCAATGCATCAACTGTAAGCAATCTAATAAATTATGGGCTTTTAACTCATTGACCAGCTCGAGTACTTGTTTGGCATTTAAACCAAACTTAGATTTAGCGCCGCCCGTATTTTCCCATTTCCCGGCACTTTTACTCACTAAGCGAATACGTACACCCAGGGTTGGTTTTACGTTTAGCCGTGCTGATTCTGCCAAGATAATATCGAGCTCAGATTTTTTTTCAATGACGATAAACACTTGATGTCCCATTTGTTGGGCAATCAGTGCCATCCTGATATAGCTGTAATCTTTGTAGCCATTACATACAATCGTACTGGGCTTATCGCCTAACATGCCAATCACGGCCATTAGTTCTGGTTTTGAACCAGCTTCAAGGCCAATGTGATGTGCGGGGGCTTTTAATAATTCACGCACGACACTTTGTTCTTGGTTGACTTTAATGGGATAAACTAATTGGTAGCTACCCGCATAATCGTTTTCGGCGATGGACTCACTAAAGGCTGTATAAATACGGCGTACGCGATCATGCAGGATATTGGTACAGCGAATCAATAGCGGCAGGCTCAATCCTGCTCGTCGCGCGGCATCAACAATGGTTAGCAGTTCAACCCCTTTGGCGCCAGGAGTTTTGCTTATTTCGATGTTACCCTTGTTATTAATACTAAAGTACCCTTCACCCCAGTGCTCGATATTATATAAGTTTGGGTCAATTTCTCGTACATTATTCATTTCTTTAACATTCCAAAAGGATTAACGTGGGCGCACTAGTTCTTTATAAGTCGCAGGCTCTCTTTGTTGCGCAAAAGGAAACAGCCGTCCCCATAATTCGCGTTGGGCAAAATCTAATTCGGCTACTAAGACGGCTGCTTTATCCCTTGGGGCTTGCGCGAGTATCTCTCCTGTGGGAGTGCTAATAAAGCTGCTGCCATAAAAGGTTAAATTATCCTCACAGCCAATGCGATTAACTGCGATAATGAAGGTATTGCTCATAATCCCTTGGGCAACCATTACTTTTTGCCACATAGGCTGGCTATCAAAACCTGGGGCAGTAGGCTCGCCACCAATGGCGGTTGGGTACACTAAAATTTCAGCCCCTTTTAAGCCATAAATACGGGACAATTCAGGAAACCATTGATCGTAACAAGTGGGGAGACCTAAATGGTGTCCTGCTATTTTGTGCACAGGGTAATCAGAGTCACCGGGCTTGAAATAGAAGTCTTCATGGTATTTTTCACCGCTGGGTATATGTTGTTTACGGGTTACGGCAATTAATTCACCATCAGGACTAAAGGCCACGGCAGTATTATAACCGGCTTTTTCAAACAAAGAGGCAGTAATAAATACTTTGTTCTTTTTCGCCATAGCGCCCACAAATTGTGCGGTTGGGCCAGTAGGGATATCTTCCATAAAAGGCTTGCCATCTACGTCGGAGCGAGTACAAAAATAAGGGCTTAGGGTTAATTCTTGGAGGCAAACCAGTTGGGCACCTTGTTGGGCAGCAGCAAAAATGCCTGAGGCTAAACAATCTTGGTGGACTTTTGGACTTTCGTGCCATTGTTCTTGAACTAACCCTACCTTTAATTTTTTGTGTGTCATTAGTATTCCTATAATGATGAATCGTTAAACTACTAAACCTTTTTTATTTCAAGTTAAAACTTTTTATAGTTTAGACTAAAAATGCGCCTATATTATCAAAAAAAACTCTTCTTGTACTAGCATTAATTGCGGGTAAGCAAAGTTATTTGCAATTAATTTACTCATGTTACGCACATAAACTTGTAGTTTGACTAAAAAGCATTAGAATTCCGCCCTTAATTTTAGGGAGGGAATTAAATGGATATGCTTGATCTTTATAGTGATTATTTGATTTTC
>NZ_RZGQ01000230.1 GCF_003989735.1 Legionella sp. km772
TTGATTTTTTTGATGCAGTGTAATAATTTCGCTTTTTGGTCATTCTATTCCCCTCTTATATTAGAAGAATAGCTCTTAAAAATACCTTTTTTTCGTCTAAAAATCCGCGCCTATATCATAGACTATTTTTGAATCATAAGGAATTTTTACCCCCTCTTTCATATTTTCTAAATAGTTGCGTATTTCATTAGATACTTTATTCTCTAATAAAAATATTTGCTGAATATTTTTATCTAATTCTGGGCCAAATAATATTTTTCCCTCCAATTTATGAACATAAAGCTTTTTTGTATATTCTTTAACTTTATTAAGACGGTTCTGATAGACAAATACTTTGTCATCATAAGTTGTCTTTCTGAAGGCTGAGGAGTTGTTAACATTTTCAAACTGGGGATATTCAAAAGCCCATATCGCGGGATGTCTATAGTTATATAAATGATCTTTATATGTGTATAAATCCAAAAGTAAATTTTTTGCTTTTTGATGTCGTTCTGTCCCTGATAAACTTTTTTTCCATGTGTTAAGGCCTTGAAGTCCTACATATGATGCAATACATATTGAAAATATTGTTATTATATCTTTAAGAGAGCTTAAATTGAGGCTTAGTTTATAACTAATATTATTTCGTAATAAATAAATATTTATCACCAAGGATATAACAAATATAAAAGATATAGTTATAAGCCATTTACTTTTAAACATATTTCCTCTTTAACAAGACCTTGGAGTCAGGCACTATTTATTTTTTTTCCTATAATTGCCGCTGTTCATTGGCTTTATTCATTGTTGACCCAGTCAATTTTTTTTACTGCGTTGATCTTATGCTCTGGTGCTAAGTGAGCATATCTTAATGTCATTTTAATATCTGAATGACCTAACAGCTCCCGAACAGTATTTAAATCAATACCCGCCATAACCAGTTTACTAGCAAAGTGATGTCGTAAATCATGCCATCGAAATTCATTTATCTGTGCCTTTTTTAAAATAGTAGTCCACGACCGTTTAATATTATTAAACGGCTTATTGTCTTTACTGAGAAAGACCAGTCCCTTCTTTGATTCACTTTTTTCATAAAGTTGCTTTATTATTTTGTACGCTTCGTTATTGAGAGGTATATAGCGCGAGCTACTATTTTTGGTAATCTGACCAGCAATAATGATGGAACGCTCCTGTAAATCGATCATTTCCCAAGTTAGATGAAACAGTTCACCTTGTCGCAACCCTGTATTAATTGAGATTAAAACCATAGGTGACAAATAATCACAAAACGCCTCTCCTTCGCGTTCAGGAAGCAGCTCATATCCACGTGATTGTCTCCACTCGTTGCCCCGTTTCCGATCTTGTATTAATTGCTCTTCTCGCTCGAATAAAGCTTGTCGTAAGTTTTTTTCTTCATCAAAAGATAAATAACGCACTTTAGGCGCCCTATCTATTTTAGAAAGCTTTAAGTTTTTTAATGGGTTTTCTTTAATAACCCCCCATTCTACTGCCTTAGTAAATAAGGATTTTAATGTACCAATATCTCGATTAAGTGTGGCGTTCGAAATACCATCATTTAAACGCTTGATGCGCCATTGCTCTATAATAGATGGAGTTATTTCCTCTAAAGGCTTAGCAAATATTTTATCAAAGCAACGTATAATTGTAGCAAGCGTTTTATTCCCTCTTTTATGATGAGTTAATACCCAAGATTTATATTCATTTTCAAAAAATTCTTCTAAAGTTTTAGGCTTGTTAGTTCCTCTTTTAGCTTTCGGATCAATACCTTTATTAAAGTCATTCAAGATCTCAACAGCCTTTTCCCGAGCCTGAGCAGGGGTAATTATCCCTACAGTACCAATATTTATCTTGCCGCCTCGTTTATATTGGCAGACATAGCGCATTGTGCCGGAGGGAAAAACTCTAAGCAAAAATCCTTTTAAATCGGTGTCATGGACTTCATATTCTTTGTCTTCTGGGACTAGCTTTTTTACTAGGGTATTATTAATTTTGGCTTTCATTATCTAACCCTAATTCAAACATGATTTTTTCTTCTAATTGATCAGCATTTGGTAGTGCATCTTTCAGTTTCTCAGGGACGTCACGCGTCAATTGATAACCTGCGACGCCAACGGGTTTATCAATACCTCTCAAGGAGTATTCGACATCAAACTTAGTATGCTCGCCACATAAAATAATACCTATAGATGGGTTTTCATGAGGTTCTTTAACGAAATCATCCAACAGGTTCAGATAGAAATTCATTTTTCCAGCATATTCCGGCTTGAATTTTGATCGCTTAAGTTCTAAAGCAACAAGAGCCTGAAGCTTACGATGATAAAAAAGCAAATCAATAAAATACTCTGAATCTGGAGTCACAATACGATATTGATTGCCTATAAAGCTAAAACCATAACCCAACTCCAAAATTACATCCTTGATCTTTTCTACCATGCGGTTTTCAATCTCAGTTTCAATCACAGGCTTAGTAATACCTAACATGTCGAACATATAGACATCTTTCATTGACTGATCGGCTTGTTCCGCCAATTCCTTAGGTAAAGTTGCATTGAAATTATGCTTCTTATCAGCTAGTTGGTGACGTTCATAAGCATTTGAATTAATTTGTGAGCTTAATGTATCTCTTGTCCAAGCTTGTTCTTTCGTTGCGGTGAGATAATATAAACGCTCCTCATTATTTTTAACTTTATTCATAATGAGTAGGTTTTGCCCCCATGGAATTTCTGCGACAAGCTGTCGCAGATTTGGCTCATCCTTGTACTCCAAATAAAAACGTCGCATATCCCATAAATTTCTAGGAGAAAAACCAAATTTTGCTTCTGAGAAGGTTTTTCTTAAATCTTGGGATAATTTCTCTACAAAAGACTTACCCCAAGAATGCTCATTTTGATGTTGAACTATATGCTCTCCGAGCCACCAATAAAGAGATATAGCCTCTTTATTAACTGATTTAGTAGCACGAATTCGGGCTTGACGAATTTCAGTAGTTACTCGATTAAGAAAGTTTTGATATTCTGGTAAATCTTGGGTTGATAGTTCATTCATAAACAGCTCTCTATCCATGGGGTATTATTTTATTGATAGGAATAGTATATCCTTTTTCTATCAGGGTGCATATAGGGTGCAAATTAATTGCGTTTGATTGTATGATAATGCATTTCCATGTAATGAAAAATCAATAAAACCCTTTATTTATAAAGACATAAAATGCATAATAATGCATGGAGATACATCAAGACGTTTATTAAATCCCCCTCCTAAGGGGAAGGTCGGAGGTTCAAATCCTCTCCGGGACGCCAATAAAATCAACAACTTAAAATAAATAGCCTTGGAAAATTATTTTTATAGAGTGCTCCGAGAGTGCAATTTGATTGTGTTATATAATAAGATTAAGTAAGCCCATACACACTAGTAATTTGTATTTTAATTTTTTGACATATAGATTATAAATAATATATCCATCTCTTTGTGTAAAAATAATGAATATTGACTACCAAGCAATACTAATAGAATTTAGTAAAGAGTTATCTTTTGCACTTATTTCAAGTTATATTTTCTATTTTATAATTGTCTATTTCCCACAAAAAAAAGCCAATTTTAATTCTAACTCCTTCTTAATATTAAAATACAATAAATGTAAAGTTGAAATAATTACAACAATATTAACATACCTACATAGATCATTTTCTAAGGAAATTAGCGAAAATTGCAATAATTACAGATACTTGAGAACCTTAATTTCTAATGAGGATATTAGTGAAATTAGATCTCTGACTAATGATCAATTAAAAAACTTAGCTCATGAATTATATTTTTACTTATCGGATTTAAAAGTGTGATATAGGCGCGGATTTTTAGACGAAAAAAAGGTATTTTTAAGAGCTATTCTTCTAATATAAGAGGGGAATAGAATGACCAAAAAGCGAAATTATTACACTGCATCAAAAAAATCAA
>NZ_RZGQ01000231.1 GCF_003989735.1 Legionella sp. km772
AATCTCCGCATCGCTGCAGATTGAGTGCAGTGATCATTTTCAGTGAAATCACTGATCGATTTCGAGTGAAATAGGTGATCGTTTAAAGTGAAACGAGTGATCGAATTCAGTGAAATACGCAAAGACTGTATCAACAGTTTGTCCTGTACTCAGTTTAGAAAAATCTAATGCCATTTTATGTCCTTTAAAATGTACTGTTATTCGATGTTGGCTGTTGGCCAAATCTTTATTAGGCTTGTAATTGCAATTTTAAGTGCATATTGAGGGCATCAGCAACCTTTACTAACGTTTCTAATGATGGAATAAACGAGCTATTGCCGCTTTCAAGGCGAGAAATAACGGATTGCTTGGTTCCAATTTTATTGGCCAACTCGGATTGGGTCATATGCCGCTTTTTACGAGCATTTACAATCATGACGGCAATGTTATTAATGATTTGCTCACGCTCATAGTGCCTGGCAAATTCTTCGTCTTTATTGATTTTGTCGTCAATAAACTCATTTAAGGTAAGTGCTTTCATGGTCGTATACCTCCATCATTCGTTTTTCAGCCAGTTCAATATCTTGCTTTGGTGCTTTTTGTGATTGTTTTTTGTAGGCATGTAAAAGAACAATCACTTCTTTTTGGATGCACACATAAAAAAACCGATAACCACTGCGCGATGTTTTAATTTTAATTTCCCAAAGCGAGCCTTTAATTTGCCTGAATTGCACCCTTGGGCTATCAAAACCCAACTCTTCAACGCTCTTTAAACAACCGGCAAGTCGCGCTATCTCATCGGACGGCAAATCATTTAGAAATTCCGCCACAGGGTTTTTGCCCGATTGTTTTTGGTAAAATTTTATTCTCATAGTATTTTATAGCATAAATGTGATATTTTGGAAAGCCTTTAACTAAAATTAGTCATGGAGTTTAGTTTGTTGCGTAACGTTTCTGAGTTATTCAATGCGCTCAAATTATTGAGCAGCTCTTCGATTGGTCTATGATTTTTAAGTAAAGGATTAGCCCACAAAAACAAGATGTCGTTATCAGACAATATTTTTTGCACCATATCTGGTTTTTCTTCCAGTAAAATATCTATAGCACAAGCAACCAACCATTTAGACGTTGATAATTCACCTTTTGCGATTTCTTCAATGGTTTTCGGAGCAATACTTTTATCTTTATTAAAAAGCATCTTGGCCTTCTGGTGCAGTTTTTCTGATTTATTGTGGATGGATAATAATTCAGAGAATACGGCCTGTATCTTTAAGGACACGTCTGTTTTTACATTTTCAGATAATCCCAGTTGATTAAGCAGGGTTAGCGCGTGTTGTTTTTTGTCATCAGGAAGGCCTGCCGTTGCTATTTTAAGTTGACCAATAGCGGCACTAATCATGGCATCATAAACATTCAAATCGAGGTGCTCTTCAAAGCATAGCGTGCTTAATTCATCAAGAGTATCCATAAAACTACTGGGCAATCGGATTCTAAAATCCTTTTGTTCGGACAGCGCTTTTGTTGAGAAGTAATGCTCAATCGCTTTGAGATTGTTCATGTAGTGGTTTAATTCAATGGTTTCTTCCTGGCTTAATTTATCCCAGCCATTAAATTCATCGCAGTTATTTGCTTGAAATGAGCCATAGGTTGTTTTTTTATCGGCTGATTGCACATGAACTCTAGGTGGTTTATTCATGTTTGCCTTAACGGCAAACGATAATTTTTTCATGGGTCTACTCCTGTTGATAGCCTACTCCCTATAATGGGAGTAGGGTGCTAATCAATATTTATAATCGGGTATTTTTTCTATTCTATTATCAATTAATTCGACCAGTTGATCACAATACACGCCTTTCATTGGTTTATAGGGTATTACTGGCCACACCAGCATGTCTGAAAAGTCTTTATTCAGGTAAAAAGAAATGTCATATAAATCGTGTGCCTCATCCAGCTCGATGCAGACAAACCCATCTAAGTATCGCGCATGAACTCTTAGTGCAAGCGCATTAGCGGATAGTTCATACCATTTAGACACGCCCCACGACCAAACGATGGCTTTATTGGTGTGCAGCAATTGCTGCTGGATAATTTCTGGAATAGTCATTGTGTTCTCCCTATGTTTTTACTATGTGTCACTAAGACAAGAACAGTATAACAAGAGCAGTAAAAAGTATCAATATTTATGATAAATTATATTTATATAATAAGTTTATCAACTTAGTTGACAAAAATACTCTTTTTTGCGATACTGTATATGTTCCTTGAGAACAATAGTAAAAACATAGGAGAAACACATCATGTTACCGATTTTATCAAAAGAAAAATTATTTAAATTAGCGCCCTCTATCTTCACACAGGCCAGTTCCCATAAAACAAGTACTAAGTACTCACCCATCGCTACAGAGCAAATCATTGAAAAATTAATGTCCGAAGGCTTTTTTCCAACTTGGGCAACTCAGACCAAAAGTTTGAAGCAAGAATCAAAAGCATTTGCAAAACACATGCTCCGTTTTCAACGCCATGATGCCACGCAGAATAATCAGGGGCTTTATCCTGAACTTGTCCTTATCAATTCTCATGATGGCTTGTCTTCTTATCGATTAATGGCGGGTCTTTTTCGGGTCGTATGCAGTAATGGAATGATTGCGGGGCAATCGTATGACGAAATTAGAATTAAACATCAAGGCGATGTGATTGGCAATGTTATTGAAGGCACCTATAAAGTAATTGAAACGGCGAACACAATGCTTGATGTATCAGACGAGATGGCTTCAATTCATTTAAATGAGGATGAAAAAATGCTTTTTGCCGAAGCTGCCCATTCACTAAAGTTCTCTGATGAAGAAGGGGGGATGATTGTTGCACCTAAAAATTTATTGCAGCCAAGACGCTATGTGGATCAAAAAGATAATGATCTGTTTACGGTGTTTAATGTTCTGCAAGAAAATTTAATTAAGGGCGGGATTCGCGGTCAGCGTTTAAATAAATACGGTTATACCACGCGAACAAAAACGAGAGAAGTAAAGGCTATTGATCAAAATGTGAAACTAAATCGTGCCTTGTGGACGTTGACTGAAAAAATGATGGAAATGAAGAGGTAATTGGGGAATTGATAAGCAAAGGGACTTCCCTTTGCTTCACTTCTAGAGTGCCTAGTGTGTACGTAGCAATTGATTAATCAAGTAAAAAAGAGGTCGGAATTTAATATTTCGGCCTCCTATCTGGCATGTTTACACAGTAAACATATCAAAGGATTTACTTCATTAAGGATAAAAATGACTAAAAAAATAATTAAAGTAATCAGCGCACCAATTCAAAAATTTTGCGATAGTCTAAAAAGAAAAAGAAATCAGCGTTTAATGATGTCTTATGTCCTCAAATTTAAATCAATTTAGGGGGGCAATTATGAAATTAAGACTATACCACGGTCGCAATACTCCAGAACAAGAAATGAATGATTGGGGATTTGAAGGAACAACGCTTTTGGGTGTTGATGGCATTATATGGACATACGGAGTTCCCAGGGTGTTTTTTATTAATGATGCTTATTTTAATATAGCCAAGGAAGTAACCGGGTGGGATGAGGTTGCTGATGGTTTAGAGATGCGTGTTTATGAGGATTTAATTAAAACTAAAGATGGATACTTTGGCGATTGGGAGTTAATTAAAATAGAGTAGAATTTAAATAAAAAAAAAGCCCAATATCTATGGGCTTTTTTTATCGATTCACCATCCTAAAATAATAAATATTAGACGGATTCAGCATTCAGTATTTTCTCTTTTCTATGTGGGTATGACCTCGAATTAATGTACTGCTTGCTTCTTATAAATAACTAGCAAATTTCTGCCAGACCAATTAATCCTGCTTGATTAATACGATCCCAAAATTGTTCCCAACGGCCTTTGGTTG
>NZ_RZGQ01000232.1 GCF_003989735.1 Legionella sp. km772
CAATTAACTAAAAATCAGATGAAAAGGCAATCTATTAAGCGGCTCAGAAAAAATGCTGGATGGGATGATTCTATTTTAACCACTATCTTATCTCAAAATTTTTCATGAGGTGACCCTGACTTAAGATCTCATTTTTATAATTTGTGCAATAAATCTTGTCATCAACTAAACGCATTAATTCCGGTGATATGTCGGCCTAAAACTAAAGTATGGACATTATCGGTTCCTTCATAGGTAAAGACCGATTCGAGATTAAGCATATGCCTAACCACATCGTACTCAAGGCTTATTCCATTTCCACCCATGAGGTTTCTACATTTTCTTGCAATATTCAAGGCTTCTCTGCATGCATTTCCTTTTGCTAAAGAAATCATGGTGGGTGTTTCCCGATGTTGATCTTTTAATCGACCAATCTGTAAATTCATACATTGGGCTTTAATAATTTCGGTGTACATGTCCGCAAGATCTTTTTGAATGAGCTGAAAGGACGCCAGCGGTTTATCAAATTGCTTTCTTTCTAATAAATAATTACGTGCCGTATCAAAACAGGCCATTGCAGCACCCATTGCGCCCCACGCAATCCCGTAGCGCGCTTGGCTTAAACAGCTTAAGGGTGCACCGAGGCCTTTTTCGCTTCCAGGAAGATAGTTTTCATCGGGAACAAATACATTATCAAAAGCTAACTCACCGGTGATAGATGCCCGTAAAGACATTTTATGTTTGATTTCAGGACAACTCATGCCCTTTGTTTTGGTATCAACAATAAAACCGCGAATTCCTTCCTCAGTCTTTGCCCACACAATAGCAATATCAGCAATAGGTGCATTAGTAATCCACATTTTGGCACCATTTAACAACCAACCACCCTCCACTTTTTTTGCATGTGTCCGCATGCTTGCAGGGTCAGAGCCCGAATCAGGCTCAGTCAAACCAAAACAACCAATTACTTTCCCAGCAGCCATATCGGGTAAATAGCGAATTTTTTGCTCTTCAGTTCCAAAACGAAAGATGGGGTACATGCACAACGAGCTTTGCACGGAAACAAAACTACGTAAACCACTATCCCCGCGTTCTAATTCTTGACACACTAATCCATAAGCCACATAACTAGCTTCAGCACCGCCATATTGAGCCGGTAAGGTTAATCCCAGCAAGCCAAGCTCCGCTGATTGTTCAATGAGTTGACGAGGAAATTTCGCCTCCTCAAAAGCATCCTTCATTAAAGGAATTACATCATTACTTACAAAACGAGTGACACTGTCCCGAATCATCCGTTCATCATCATGTAATTGTTCATCAAGAAATAACAAGTCGTCCACTTTCCTTCTCCCGTTTATCGGACTGTAAAGCCAGAACCGCTTCAATAATACTTTCTTTACTTGGTAATAAATATTGCCAAGCCGTACCTAGGGGGATAAAGCAATCTTTACCCGTAATTCGTTTAATTTTTAATTGAGGAGCTGCCTCTTCCATTAAGAAGGCCATTAAACCTTCACTTAAAGAACCACTGTGCCGCCCTTCGTCGACGATTAAAACCCGTTTAGCTTTAGCCAATTCTTTTAAAATCGCCTCTTTAGGTAAAGGGCTAAGCCAATGGAGATCAACCACTTTCACTTTAAGTTGATGTTGATCTTCCAGTACTTTGCTAGCCTGTCGGGATAAATAATAGCCATTAGCATAGGTTAAAATGACCGTATCACCCTCTCCATGAACGCCAACCTCTCCCAAAGCTATTTTTTCTTGCGGCGCTGGATAATCAAACAACCACCCATTATCACCAGGCTCGTGTAAATCTTTAGTCATATAAAGTGCAATAGGCTCAAGAAACACCACTACACGGCCTTCTTGGGCTGCTAAATGTAGGCAGGTACGCAACATTTTGGCCGCATCAGGACCATTAGAAGGACAGGCAACAATAACACCGGGAAGGTCTCTTAGCACCGCAAAGGAATTATCATTATGAAAATGACCACCAAAGCCTTTTTGATAAGCCAAAGAAGCGATTCGCACAACCATAGGGTTTTTATATTGGCCACTAGAAAAAAATGAAAGAGTTGCTGCTTCTCCACGCAATTGATCTTCTGCATTATGTAAATAGGCAAGAAATTGTATTTCTGGAACGGGAATAAAGCCATTATGAGCAAAACCAATGGCCGTCCCTAAAATGGTTGTTTCATCTAAAAGCGTATCAAATACCCGCCGCTGACCAAACCGCGACTGTAAATCGGCTGTAACCCGATAGACGCCGCCTTTCTTCCCCACATCTTCACCAAAGACTAGCATATTAGGGTATTGCATCATTAGATCAGTTAAGGCGAAATTAATTTGCTGGCACAAATTCCTTTTTTGGCTTAATTGGCTGTAAGCACCACCAAAAGAACTTTGCCGCTCCTCCTCACTAGGTAGCTTATAATTTATTTTTTTACCCACTTGCGGTAAAAGAGAATCCATTACCTCTTCAGCATTGTTCATGCGCGGTAAGGTGATTGCCTCCACTGCTTTAGCTTCAATTAAGGCTTTATTGTCTTGGTATAAATCCGCTATCGCTTGCAAAGACATCCACCCTTCACGGTAAATTAGCCCGGCCGTGTGCAATAAGGGATCATCAGCCTCGCGACGCTCAATTTCTGCTTGCGTATTATACTGAGATTCAATGTCTGAGCCGGCATGACCTAATAAACGCACACAACGCAGGTGTAGAAATACCGGTTGTTTTTTAATCCGTGCTAAATATTCAGCCTCTTGTGCTTTAGCATAGGTATCTGCAATGTTTAATCCATCACAAGCAATATAATGTAAACCTGGGCGTGAACTAATAGAGTGCTCAATCCAATTATTAGGGGTTGGCACTGAAATCCCAATTCCATTATCTTCACAAATAAAAACAAGAGGTAAAGGATAATTTTGTTTCGCTAACCAGGAGCATGCATTTAAGGTGGTTTGCGCTGAGGCATGGTTCGTTGATGCATCCCCAAAAGAACACAAAATAACAGAGTCAGGGGCAAGGCTACTTTTAAGGCCTAATTCTTTAGCGCGTGTAATTGATACTGCAGCACCTAAGGCTTTAGGTAAGTGAGAGGCAATGGTTGAGGTTTGCGGTGGGATATTTAAAGGTACACTACCAAAAACTTTATGACGCCCCCCTGAAATAGGATCGGAGGCTGCAGCCACAAGCGATAAAAGAATATCTTTAACCCCATCTGTTTTTGCTAATTGCTTCGCTCTTTGGATATAAAATGCGCCGCTGCGGTAATGTAAAAAAGCCATGTCCTTGGTTTTAAATACTTGGCCTAATACAGCATTTCCTTCATGGCCACTACTGCCGATGGTATAAAAAGACAGCCCCTTTTCTTTAAGTTGGCGCGCTATTAAATCGAGAAGGCGTGATTTAATTTGCGAGTCGAACAACTCTATGGCGGTTTTTTTGTCGAGTTCGGCAACTTCAGGACTCAGAGTACTGTGGGGTGTGGGAAAATCTGCTTGGAGTACACGTTTGAGGAACTGCTCATCAACAACACTGGCTCTATCTAACATCACTACACCTTAAATAATAATTGCGCAATGACCAGATGAACTTATAGGGGTTCAAATCCTGGTATCCTTTCCGGGCAAATTATAGCTATTGATAATTCTGCCGATAACATAGGTAAGCAGTATATACTTATTAATCTGGTTTGCGAAACTAATTTATCGTAAGGATGGACTTAAGGTATGGATTTAGAAATTAATCGACCGTCGGGCCAGGGTCACCTCATGAAAAATTTTGAGATAAGATAGTGGTTAAAATAGAATCATCCCATCCAGCATTTTTTCTGAGCCGCTTAATAGATTGCCTTTTCATCTGATTTTTAGTTAATTGA
>NZ_RZGQ01000233.1 GCF_003989735.1 Legionella sp. km772
AAATCAAATAATCACTATAAAGATCAAGCATATCCATTTAATTCCCTCCCTAAAATTAAGGGCGGAATTCTAATGCTTTTTAGTCAAACTACAAGTTTATGTGCGTAACATGAGTAAGTAAGAGTGCATAGCCTAAATTGTTAACATGGCTGTGCAAACGCAGTTTTGCTTCTTCATTACTCGGATCACTTTGTAAGGCATTTAACGCGTTGTAAGCTATAAGGCCATCCTTAATTCGTGCTTTGCCATCCTCTATAAGCTCATTAATACCGAGCAAAGGCGTATTAAATGAGCGGGTTGCAATAAGGCCTAAAGCGTAAGGAATTTTAATCGCATATCGGGTCGTTTGTGTTTGTTCATCAGGAATACCAAACAGCGTCAAACTAGCAGGGGCGTTCTCTGTTTCCCACATTGACTCCATCGCCGCGACTTTCATTTTTTGATCGTCATTAGCAAGATAACCACTCTCATCACCCAGAACAACAACGGAAAGTGCAGAAGCCAAACCAAATGATACGGCAACCGTCATTGAGCGTTTGGCAAACTCTTTATTGCGCTTTCTTAAGATAAAATAAGCGCTAATCGATAGAACAAACATGGAACCCGTCACATAACCTGCACTAATGGTATGGACAAATTTTGCTTGAGCGACGGGATTAAATAGGATATCGAAAAAGCTCGCCACCTCCATGCGCATGGTTTGGTAATCAAAATAAGCCCCTACGGGGTTTTGCATCCATCCATTGGCTATTAAAATCCATAGCGCCGATAAATTAGTTCCCAAAGCGAGCAGCCAAGTACACAGCAAATGTTGGGCTTTAGTTAAGCGTTCCCATCCAAAGAAAAATAGCCCCACAAACGTAGCCTCTAAAAAGAAGGCCATTAATCCTTCAATAGCTAATGGTGCGCCAAATACGTCACCTACATAGCGTGAGTAATAAGACCAGTTTGTTCCAAATTCAAACTCCATGGTTAGTCCGGTTGCTACACCAAGAACAAAATTAATGCCAAATAAAATGCCCCAATATTTAACCATTTGCCGCCAAATTTCTTTACCCGTCATCACATAAACCGTTTCCATAATGGCGAGTAGCACCGAAAAACCAAGTGTTAGGGGAACAAAGAGAAAATGGTACAATGCGGTTAACGCAAATTGTAATCGAGACAAATCGACTACTTCAGTTGCAGGAATCATCTAATCACCTCTTGAATTGCTTTTTGAGAAGGTATTTGCTTTTGATGGCCAAATAGCCAAATGTTGCCTGGATCTAGTTTAGGGTGCATGGTTCGAACACAGACCCACCACAATAAAAACAAAAGCAGTAGTTTGACTATTAAAGTCAAAGAAATATCGCGTGTAATGGGTTTAATGGTGAATACTCCTAAGCGGGTTAGTTAATTACCAGGTATAAGCCAAGGTGAACCAGCCCGTGCGCGGCACTGACCTTTCCGATTAAGAGACCACAATTAATAGGATTTATTTTTGTCATATTATTCTCACTTTATTTAGGCCAGCAGAATTTTTATCACCTGCGTCATTATATCTGTAGCTTTTAGGTTCATACCTTGATCTACATCAAGTAAAAATTTTAAAACCCTTAAAAACACGATAAAATAGAATATTTAAGAAACTACTCTGCCTTAATGAATAACAAAGTATCCCCCTTATCTTCCTGTTCGCGTTGCGGATTCTCTCCTTTTTGTCACTTAGAGGAAGCTAGTCCACAATGGATATATCAAATAAATTCTGCTGTAAAACAGCAGCTTCTGCTTAAAAAAAAGCAAGCCCTGTATGGCTCTCAAAATTCCTTTGATAGTTTGTATGCTATCCAATCTGGCTGCCTAAAAACTTACGAAATTGATAAGGATGGAAATGAATTGATTAACGGTTTTTATTTTCCAGGGGAGATCTTAGGATTTGAAGCAATTGCGCGAGGGCACTATCTATTTTCTGCAGTTGCACTAACAGAAACCTTCGTTTGTGAAATTCCTTATAGTCATTTTATTGAGCTATTAGCCTCTAAATCTAGTCTACAGAAGCAAGTTTTGTATTTAATGAGCCAACAATTAACGACAGGGGCTTATTTAAATTTGGTCACGGCAGAGCAGCGACTGGCTGCCTTTCTTATTGATTTGTCTAAACGATTATTTGTGACTGAACAGCCTCTTGAATTTAGTTTACCGATGTCTCGTCAAGACATTGGAAATTATCTGAGGCTAACAGCAGAAACGATTAGTCGCCTGCTAACCCAATTTAAAACAAAAAAAATTATCTCGATTGAACATAAAAAAATTAAATTTCTTCAACTAGCTCAACTGGAAACCCTAGCTGGAATATGGGAATGAGATGACCCGCGGAAGAGTTTTGCCCTATCAAACCAAACTATATAGAGTTCATTGATCTAGATCAAAGCACCTTATTAAAAAATTGTTAAAATAACTGCTCGATAATAATTCGGAAAGGGTATTATTTTGTTATCCTTCAAGATGCTGTTAGGAGTGTGCCTATGAACATAACAATGAGAAAACACTTATGGCGGGAGGTAAAATTAATTAAATCATCTGAGGCACGGACTGCTATTCCTGAGGCCTGTTATAAGCGTTCTTTTGCAAAAAATTTCTTTTGGTATTTTGGAGATTTGTTTTTATTTCTATTTGGGCTAACTCTTATTTTTTCCTCGGTTAGTTTAAAGTTTAAAGTGATGGGAAGTTTAATTTCAGGACTCTCTACAGCAATGCTTTTTGTGTGGGCGCATGATGCGGCTCATGGCGCACTTTTTAAAAACAATAAAGTAGCCGAAGTACTAGGGACGATTGCAATGTTTCCTTCTCTAAATGTATATCGCTTGTGGAGTTTTGGCCATAATAAAGTCCATCATGGATTTGCTTCTTTTTCTCCTATTGATTGGATATGGCGCCCTTTGACAGCGCAGGAATATTACTCGCTATCGAAAATACAACAGATCCTTTATCGGGTTGAGCGTTGTTTTTTTACCAGTGCTTTCCACTATTTACGTAGAATTTGGTGGGAGCAAATGTTGCGTTTTAATCCAGGAAAAAATAACAAAGAAAAGCGCTATTATCGGCAGGGAAAAATCTTCCCTCTCCTTTATGTCTTGTTGTTGTCGATAATAGCTTATTTTTATGCTGATGGAATGATGGGTATTTTACTGGTGGTAATTCTTCCCTTTATTATCTTTAATTATTTTATTGCCATTATTGTCTATTTACATCATACCCATCCGAGTATGCCTTTTTTTGATTTAAAGAGTGAATGGTCTCATTCTATCAGTGCTTTGTTTTGTAGCACTATTATTCATTGTTCTCACTTCACAAGGCTTTTACTGCACAATATCATGATCCACATCCCTCATCATTTAGATCCCCGCATTCCTTTTTATAATTTACCGCAAGCTCACAGCGCGTTAAAAGAAAAATATGGAGCCTATTTTCATGAATATCGTTTTAAGCTTCGTGATGTGCTCAGCATTTTTAAGCAATGCAAGTTGTATGACTTTGATAATAAATTATGGATGACCTTTAGAGACGCTGGGGAAAACTCTAAAGTTGTTTAGATGAATACGAAAGACCGATTAGCCTAAGCCTCGTACCGAGGCTTTTTTAAAGCTGTAGGTTCAAAAAGGTCAATACCCTTGTTAGATAGATGGGCTCGAACCCTATATCTAGGCAAGGTTTCTGAAATTTTTTTATCAATGTAAATACCCTAACATAGTCAACTCAGGGCCACCTCATGAAAAAAATCTAGCTTAAATCGGTAAATAATGAGAGGCTAGCTTCATTTAAATGGATATAGGAATGAAGCTGGAAGAAGGATTTTTAGATTTTTTTATTTCACTT
>NZ_RZGQ01000234.1 GCF_003989735.1 Legionella sp. km772
GATAAAAACTCATTTAAATCACTTTGCTATTAAGTACAAATTGATTCTTAGAGCGAACCAGATTGCTTGGCAGGAGCTTAAAAATATGGCAGCTTAAAATTGACCGTGCGTAACATGAGTTGGTTATTATTTTTCCTTTATTTATACCCTTGACTCCTAAAATGCCGGCACCTGGTGTTGATCCCTCTTGGGCCTTAGGTTTAAATCAAGCAGTTGCCCAAGGGCTTGCTTTTGGTAAAGAGATCATCTTTACTCTCGGGCCTTATGCCGCGATTTATACTAAATTTTATCATCCCGCTACTGATTCTATGATGCTTTGGGGCAGTTTGTATTTAGCATGTGCTTATTACTTAGCCTTATTGCTACTCATGCAACATGCGTCCTGGTCGTGGAGGTTTATTTTTAGTGGTTTTTTATTAACCTTAGTTTATGCTAAAGATGCCTTATTTTTTTCTTATCCTCTCTTAGTTGGTCTGCTGGTGTTTCATGAGGTGCAACGCGAGCAAAAATCAATAAACTACAGAGCCTTATGTGTATTTATTTTCTTAGCGAGCCCTTTAGGTTTATTGCCCTTAATTAAAGGCTCTCTCCTTATTATAAGTGGGGTTATTTCGGGCTTAAGTGCCTTGACGCTTTTTTATAAGCGGCGTTTTCTTTTAGGCGCGGTCCTCCTTTTCAGCCCTTTCTTGTCTTTGTTGCTTTTTTGGTTATTAGCTGGACAACATTTAGCTAATTTGAGTCCCTATTTTATGAGCTCTTTAAATTTAGCCCTCTCGTTTACTGACGCTATGTCACTACAAGGGAATGGTTATGAAGTAATAAGTTATCTCATTTTAACAGTGTTTGTTTTGTTGCTGGTTAGTAAAGCTCCTTTGCCAAAATTGTTAACCTTGTTTTTATTTAGTCTATTTTTTGTTTTTCTTTTTCTTTCGTTTAAAGCCGGTTTTACCCGTCATTTTGGCCATGCTTTTATTGCGGGTACATCTTTACTGATTGCGGTCTTATTGCTTCCTTATTGTATTCGTTCAAAATGGCTTGCGCCGCTTGTGGTTTTGGCTTTCATAATCTCCTTTTATATCGAGGGACATTATCGGCAGTTTAATTTGCTCAAAAATATGCAATCTACTTATGCTACTGCATGGTATGGTTGGATTAGTCGTCTCAATGACACGGACTGGTTAAAAAATAATTTTAGGCTGTCAATGAGTTATTTAAAAATTAAAAATGCTTTTCCGCTACTGAAGGGGACATCTGATATTTATTCCTATGAGCAAACGGATCTTATTGCATCAGGTAACACTTGGTTGCCGCGACCCGTGCTACAAAGCTATTCCGTCTTTAATGTTGCTTTGGCTAAGGTAAATGAGCAGCACTTATTGGGTCCACAAAAACCGGATAATATCTTTTTTAAAATGCAGCCGATTGATAATCGCTGGCCCTCTTTAGAGGATGGAAATAGCTGGCCTATTTTTTTGAAAAACTATCAAATAGCAACGTGGATTAATGATTTTTTGCTTTTGCATAAAGCGCAGCTAGGTGCTAAGCCTAGTTTCAAGCAAATCGCTCAGGAAACTCATTCTTTAGGTGAAACAGTTCATCTTCCTACTTCCCAGCAAATGATTTTTTTGCGCTTAGAGTTAGAGCCTAATGTGCTCGGGAAACTTTTTAGGGTCTTATTTAAGTTGCCTGAACTTAGCATTACGGCTCGATTAAGAAATGGGAGCGAAAAACGCTATCGTTTAATAGCGGAGATGGCAAAAGCCCATTTTCTACTAAGCCCTTTAATCGAAAATACTCAAGAGTTTGCCTCCTTGTATGACAACGAATTCATTCTGCAAGGAAAGCAACTTGTTTCCTTTAGGATTGATTCTGCGAATGAGGTAGGGGGTGGATGGTTATGGTCACCCCATTATGTCGCGCAACTTAATGTCCTTTTGTAAGGAAAACTATTAAATTAAGCTATCCATATTGGATTAAATAAATAAATTAATTCATTTCTGCCGTTTGTTTTTTGCAGCTTGTTTTATTTTCTGGTACATTGATTTTGATAGATTTTTATGGGGAAAAATATGATTAAAAGAATTTTTGTTGCAGTTTTATTTCTATTAAATAGCACTATTGTTTTAGCGCTCGGTGATCCAAGCACTTGTCCTAAGGCATTACCAACCAATAATGCTGGATTTTGTGCATCATTTAAAGTAGCTGCTGTTTGTCATTGCACTACCTCCGGTTTACCTGCTGGAATGTGTCAAGATATGAATGCCCTTTATAATCGAATGATTGGCTTGTTTGGTTCAGTACAAAAAGCATGTCAATACCAAAAAGATACTACTACTCAAAATTGTATTGATAGCTGGAGTTGTTATCGCTCAGGAGGGAAGGATTCTCAAGGTAGACTATGCAGTTCTACGGGTAACTCTTGTAAATAATTTTTAATTTATATTTTTAGCTCTTTGATGGTTAAAGGGCTAAAAAATAAGTAGGTGATTGTGATAAATAAAAAATTCGATTACTTTTCTATCTTCTTTTTAGGTTTATTCCTTCTAGATAATGTGAGTGCTCAAGATGTAGTCAAAACCCACGCGCCTTATATCGGGATCATCGGGGGCTATGGATCGACTACTTGGGATGGTTTAGTCCCTAGCTCTCGCAATCAGAATGTAGCAATGAGTATGTCGACCCCTATAGAAGTAAAGGAAGGGGGCGGTGTCTGGGGTTTTTTAGCAGGATATGAATTTAGTCCCTATTTTGCAATAGAAGCCAATTATTTAAGATACCCGGATGCAGAGGTTGCTTTTGATGCCTTAAGTTTATTTACTTTCAACCACGATGGAGTAACTAAGTTTACCTCAAGTACTGAATCGCTAAGTATAATGGGCAAAATTATGCTAATTATTCCAGATACAAAGATAAGGGCGTATTCTGGTGCAGGTATAGCTAATTTACATCGTGAAGATATGATAGTGGATGATTGGCGCGTTAGCCCAACCTTTGGGGTTGGTTTTATTTATCCGATTAGTGAGCACTTAATGGGGTCTTTATCCGGTGAATATACTGCTGGATTTGGTGAGTCTCAATTAAATCCTGCGGACACGTATTATCCTTTTCTCTATTCTGCCACTGTACGTTTAGCGTATCGTTTTTAAACTGGATACCAATTACTGTCGAGCTTGGCTCGACAGTAATTGATTCATCACTTTCCTGCAGCTGCTAGGCTATAACCATTTACGGTATTTAAAGTATTTATAAGGTAACCAGGAGGCAAAGAGCATTAAACCGATAGCGAATATATAGCCATACCTCCATGACAGTTCGGGGATGAAATGAAAATTCATCCCGTAAATGCTGGCTATAAGTGTTGGTGGTAAAAAAATAACGGCCGCAACGGAAAATATCTTGATAATAGCATTTTGTTCAATCTGCACCATTCCCAAAGTCGCATCCAATAAGAAACTAATTTTGTTCGAAATAAAATGGGCATGATCGTTGAGCGAATTAATATCCTTGTTTAGTGTCATCAAATGAATATGATCATTATTATCGATTGCCTCCCCAGCAGATTGATCGAAAAAGGAAATTAGTCGGGCAAAAGAAACTAAGCTTTCTACTATTTTAGAATTTAATGCCCCATTAATACCTAATTGTTGTAAGAAATGATGATGATTGGAAGTACTTGGAGTATGAGGCTGGAATATATTTTGTGAAAATAACTCCAATTGATGACTAACTCATGTTACGCACGGTCAATTTTAAGCTGCCATATTTTTAAGCTCCTGCCAAGCAATCTGGTTCGCTCTAAGAATCAATTTGTACTTAATAGCAAAGTGATTTAAATGAGTTTTT
>NZ_RZGQ01000235.1 GCF_003989735.1 Legionella sp. km772
AGATAAAAACTCATTTAAATCACTTTGCTATTAAGTACAAATTGATTCTTAGAGCGAACCAGATTGCTTGGCAGGAGCTTAAAAATATGGCAGCTTAAAATTGACCGTGCGTAACATGAGTCACTAAGCGCTTGCATGATTTCCTCAGGCGTATTCATGACAAAAGGCCCATGGCGCACAATGGGTTCTCGCAACTTTCGTGCGGCAATTAAGAGACATTGGCTGGTTAAATCTGCGTGCAGAGTAAGTAGAGTCCCGGGGCTCAGTACTGCAAGATGCTTAGCCTCCACCGTTTCGCCGGCAATCTTTATCTGTCCAGATACCACCAAAAGAATAGCTTGATAATCTTCCGGCATCTGTTGGCTAAAAACCGCCTCTTTGGGGAGAGAAATATCAAAAAATAAAGGCTTAGTTGCAATATCTTTTATCGGTGAAGTCGTACCCTTATCAGTAGCACCGGCAATCACTTTAACAACCGCCCCAGAAGCTAATGTTTCCCTAGGAAGCTCGTCATTAAGCATCTCTTGGTAACGGGCTGGGCGCATTTTTTCGGCAGCAGGCAGATTCAACCACAACTGCAGTCCTTGTAAGCGCTCATGTTGTGTAGAAGGCATCTCCGAATGAACAATTCCTCTTCCCGCGGTCATCCATTGCACATCACCAGCACCAATCACCCCTTTATGACCTTTATTGTCTTCATGAGTAATACTGCCGTGCAAGAGGTAGGTAATGGTTTCAAAACCGCGATGAGGGTGGGAGGGGAAGCCTGCCATATAATCCAAGATATCTGTACTATCAAAATAATCCAACAGCAAAATAGGTTCGAGGGCATTATCCCGCTCAGCACCAACATAACGATGCAATTTTACCCCTGCTCCTTCGCGGATTAAACTCCCTGCAACCTGATATTCTACCCTCACTTGACTCATATCCAGCTCCTAATTAAAAAGTTCTTGCTCTTGCTAGAGTATAGGGTAAAAACCTTCTTTAACCGATCTCATCTTTGCACCCTTATGATACAATTGGCATTTATGCTATTTAACCTTAGAGGAAAAAGCATGCGCGCTTATAAACTAGCCTTATTTATCTTAAGTTTGTTGATAACCCCAGCCTTAGCTCATGCGGAAACCTTACTAAAGGATAACCAAGGAAATGAGCTTAGTCTTTCCAATTTAAAGGGAAAGTGGGTTTATATAAATTATTGGGCCAGTTGGTGTCCAACCTGTCTGGAGGAGATTCCTGAGTTTAATCGTTTTTATGAGCACCATAAAAAACAAAAGACAGTGGCTTTATACGCGGTAAATTTCGATGGCCTCCCGCAGGCCGAGCAACATTCCTTGATAAAACGCTTTAATATTCAGTATCCAAGCCTCTTAGAAGACCCTTGCGCCCAATTGCATTTAGGCGATATTAGGGGCATACCGGTAACCTTCATTTTTAACCCCAAAGGGGAGCTGGTGGAAACCTTATATGGAGGCCAAACCGCAGAAACTCTTAATCAGGTCATCGAAAGGGGCTAAAGAACTAAGCCCCTTCATCATTTTAAGCAATTAACAACTGGTTTGAGTTTTAGAGCTTGGCGTGCAACATTTCATTTTTACAGCGTCGTATATTTGCCCTCGAGCACAAGATTTGGCTGATTGAGTTGCTGGACCTGGAACGGCCGCATTTAAGCTAAAGGTTGAAAAGAAAAAAAGCGTAGCGAGGCATTTTGCTAATTTCATTTGATATTCCTTATTCATTTAGGGTTGGACCCTCTATAAGTTTAGTTTTTGTTGTTCTCTTGTCAAACTAGTTGCTTATAAAATGTTGTTGCTGCATCCTTTATTTAGCTTGAACCTTGAAACAAACGTTGCTTTTGCTCGGCCGAAATTTTAATTTTTAATAACCATTCTCCTTCATTATTAATAGCTTCCGATAACACTGAACCTAATTGATATAATTGGGCCCGTAATTTGGCTTGGGTAGCTTTTAATATCACCTCTTCAACGAGGACTGTACCGTGTAATTGCGCGGCTATGGTCTCTTTGAGAATATCGATACCTAAATGGGCTGAAGCGGAAACCCAGACTTTGCAGGCACCTTCATTCATCTCCACTTTGGCCTCCCAGCCTTCTTGCAAATCAATTTTATTGAATACTTGAATAATCGGTATGTCATTAACCCCTAATTCATCCAACACTCTTTGTACAGCAGTAACGGTATCCCGCCAGTTGGGGTCAGAAATATCAATGACGTGCAATAACAAATCTGCTTCTTGGGTTTCTTCTAAAGTCGCGCGAAAAGCCTCAACCAATTGATGGGGTAAATCACGGATAAAGCCTACCGTATCCGCTAAAATAGCATCTGCGGAACCCGGTAAATCTAATTTGCGCATAGTAGGGTCTAAAGTCGCAAATAATTGATCGGCGACATAAATTTGTTCACCAGTTAGGGTATTAAATAAAGTCGATTTACCGGCATTGGTATAACCTACTAAAGAAACTGTAGGCAAGGCTGCTTTACGACGGGCTTGCCGGTTTTGATCACGGCTACAGCGCACCTTTTCCAGACGTTTATTAATCGAACGGATACGTTCACGTAAGAGACGTCGATCAGTTTCCAATTGCGTCTCCCCTGGGCCGCGCAAGCCAATGCCCCCTTTTTGGCGCTCTAAGTGGGTCCAGCCTCGGATAAGGCGGGTGGAAAGATGTTGCAATTGGGCTAACTCTACTTGCAGTTTGCCTTCAAAGGTACGCGCCCGTTGGGCAAAAATATCTAAAATCAAGCCACTTCTATCCACCACCCGGCATTCGAACAATTGCTCCAAATTACGTTCTTGGGAAGGAGATAATTCATGATTAATGAGGACTAACTCCGCATCAAGCGTTTTGACTAAGTGGCTAATTTCTTCGGCTTTTCCTTTTCCTAGATAATATTTGGCATCTGGCGTCGCTCGCGCCCCTAAAACACAATCTAGAATTTCGGCATCCGCCGATAAAGCCAGCTCAATAAATTCCGACAAGGCTTTATCGGCATCGATGCCAGGCAAAGCCAATTGGACAAGAATAGCACGTTCACCACCGTCAGGACGATCAAGCACAACAATTCCTCTACTAAGATCTATTATTGATGCCAAAGAAGGTTTATTGCTTGCTTACGCTCAATAAACCTGCCTGGCTTATCAATCAAGGATTAAACGCCTAGTCTGCCACAGATCCCTGGCCGTCACCAGAGGCATCATCGCTAGGAATTTTGACCATGCGTGAGGGTACAACTGTAGAAATAGCATGTTTATAAACCATTTGGGTAATTGAATTTTTCAACATCACGACATATTGGTCAAAAGACTCTACCACCCCGTGGAGTTTAATTCCGTTCACGAGAAATACTGAAACAGGAACTTTTTCTTTTCTTAATTCATTTAAAAAGGGATCTTGTAACAAATGATTTTTGGACATTGCCCACTCCTTGTTATTATTTTATTTTACAGGCAAAACCGGATGTACAATACAGTTCTCGACACCCTCTAATAAAACTTTAGTCTAGTTTCATGACAATTTGTGGTAATTCAGGTAATATATTTTGCGACTGTTCAAAGGATGTTCTTGAGTTTGGAGAAAAGCCTGATTTAATCATCAACTATTATTTTTTCCTCGCTGCAAAGTGAACGGTTATTGCATTTAATTTTAAAATGACCACGCAAGTTAGCTAGGTCCGGGGATCTGGAACAAAATTCAGGAAAAATAAGAGCTATTCCCGGTTTGTTAGTTCATTCACCTTACTCTCAGAATGGCTTATCCACAAGTCCATAGGCCAGGAGA
>NZ_RZGQ01000236.1 GCF_003989735.1 Legionella sp. km772
GCTCTCCTGGCCTATGGACTTGTGGATAAGCCATTCTGAGAGTAAGGTGAATGAACTAACAAACCGGGAATAGCTCTTATTTTTCCTGAATTTTGTTCCAGATCCCCGGACCTAGCTAACACTTAAAGGCACTTTAAGCAGGTCAAGATAACTTTGATAGTCTTTTTCATTATGGGTAAGAGCATATTTGGCTAAATAATAAACTGCATTTTTTTGTGCTTTAGACCATAATCCTTCACCGCTCACGTAGGTACGGACAGCGGATAATATTTTCATGGTAATAGTTAAGGCAGCTAATTCTGCTGTAATTAAGACCGCCATTATAGTCATAATCAAAAATAATTTTTTAGTGATCGACATTTCAAGAATCACAATATTAGAAGAGTAATCCTAGCATTTTTTATAGAACTTAATATTGATTCTAGTCAGATGCTATGAAAGATGTTCTAAATCTTACTCTCGTTATTTTCCAGTTTGTGGCCATCAAGATAACGCTTATCACGTTCTTTTTCGAGCTGTTCTAGCTGTCTTTCCTTTTTTGTCCTTCCAAACTTAATCCGATTTTCAGCAGCTGTTTTTTCCTTTTCCAAACGAATTTTTGCTTTTCTTTTTTTATTAAGATTGATGATGTCGACCATAGCATTCTCTAATTATTCATTTCATATACTATAGCGCATAATACATCCAAAAAATCAAAATACTACTTAGATAGAAAAGAATATGCGTTACAAGATATTAATCTCTAAAATTCGATAAGAAAAAGAATTTGTTTTGAGCTTTTTGGTATTTAATAATATAGGGTATTCAGTATATGATCATGCTTGCTGTTATATAGACTTTCTTAAGGTATCGCCATGCATGTTTCATCAAGCCCAACCCAATTTAAATCTTGGAACTCGCCACATCTTTTAACGAATCAATTTCAACTACTCATTAAACTGATTACCACTTTGAATACTAATGTACCGCCGGAAAATAATAACTATCCGGTGGAAACACTGAAAGAATTAGAATTAACTACTATTCAAATATTCAGTCATCAAATGCTGCCTTCGTGGTTAGCTCTGGCCAAATCATACTATCCTTTTTACTCAATAAATGATAAGGATAAAGCTTTGATTGAAGGCTTAGAATTTCAACTAAAGAGTAAAGCTTACGAGCACGAATCATTATCAGCTCTAATTAAAAAGTTATTTTTGTCGAAACTTCCAAAAGTTAACAGTCAGTATCAAGAGTTTATTGATAACATCACAACAGTAATAGCCAAATTAACCGCCGTTGCACTTTCCACACCGGCTTTACTCAATGATGCCCATCAACGGGATAGGCAAAAATATGAAGAAGCGGGGCCTTCTATGTCAAATTGTATTAGCCCTATTGAAACCATAATACGTCATATGATGAGTCGTAAAGAATTGGACAAAGCAGTTGTCATTTCAGCGTTCTCTTTACTGGTCCAAGTTAAAACCATTAAATCGCACTTCGAGCAATTATCATTAATTCAGCAGGTGGAAAAAAGTCAAATTGACAATAAGAAATTAGATGAGCAACTTAAACGTCTTGAGCTTGGACTGCAAAAAGAAGAGCAAAATGAAGCGCTGGCGGCTTGGCAATCAAAAGAAGAACAGCTGGCATTGTTTAAAATATTTAAATTACGAAAAAAACTACACCGTTATCGCGAGCATTTAACTGAGGTGCTAGCTCAAAATCCTCAGGAGAAAAATGCGCAATATAAACGAGCAAGCTTGAACTTATTAGAAACTGTCCTTAATGATAATAAGTGCTTGCCCAGTCAACGGATTATTACTTTTAAAATGCACCTAGCTGATGTACAAAATCAACTTAGCGAGCACCGTGACCCCCTCTGGATGAGGTTTCTACGAGATTGTTTGCGCATTGTAGGCCTTACCTTTTCAGGGATTGCTCTTTACAGAAAGCTTTCTGAGCAACCAGTGAATTTCTTTAAACCAAGCCGGGGTCAAGAATTTTTAGCTGAAACTAATCGCCTTATTAACTCTGTCCAGGACTTCTCTTTACAGCATTAATTTTAAGGCTGCTATAATAGGGGGAATGGGATCTAAGCTTAAAGGCACAAACACCATGAAAAAGAGTAGACGAATCATCTATTTTTTATTGTCTGCTGCCCTTTGCTCGAGTGACGGTGTGCAAAGCTCAACCCCAGAACCTTCTAATATTGATACCAGTAATTTTTTAAAATCTCTGACTCAAAAACACCCTGTATATAAATTTAGTTTGCCAATTAATGAGGAGCAAAATATTTCAGCAAATTTCATGATTCCTGAGGAGTTAATATTTAAATACCAGCAACCGGGGAATCCTTATTTTATTCAATATGGTGATGCAGGTATTCTCTTTTCTATCTCCAGTATACGCGGTGAGAAATTACAGTCACTGGATTTAATTAAAAAAGGGATGGCCGTGCTGAGATCTAATAATGCGCAACTAACTATTTTGGAAAAAGCAGATCACAACTATTCGAGCTATAGTGATGGTTATCGAATCCTTAAACGTCTTGATCCTAACACTAATAAGATGGAAATAGTCTATTTTTATGTTGCTAGCGGGCCTTTTGATTCTGTCTCTGTTTTATATGAAAAAAACTTTTTGGATCATGAAAATATTGAACAGCTTTTAAAAATGATAAAGCAAGATTTTAAAACTAAGGTCAAAATAATGGGTAAAGATAGCCAATAGTTCAAAAATAAGGGGAAATAGAGTGCAAAAGCTCCATCATTAATGGTTATGCGCAACAGCTTGCTATGCTTGTGGGGCTAATCTCTGCTTTTTCCTTGGGTGTTTTCTTAGTGCGATCATGATGGAATAAATGTACTGAAGGTAAGGCCTTAATTGGTTTGGTAGCGGGGGCTTTAGTTTCTTGTGCTTTTTGTTCTGCAGCCGGAGGCATGGTAGGCGAATTGTGTAAGGGAATCGGTGGTAATTTTAATGAGGGGGGATGCAAAAAAATCTCTTCTGCAGAACTCAAACTTAACGCGTATTTTTTAGAAGTTGTTTTTTCTAGCTCTCTTGCTAAGAGGCAAAAAAATTCTTTTGATTCAAGGTATTCTTTCGTAGTAATGAAAAGATTAAATTTCAGGTAAAAAAGAATTTCTATTTCTAAAACACGCATTTCGGCCGCAGTTATTCCTGCAATACGGGCATAATCAGAAATAGCAAAATAGTCGTCTTCCCAAAATTTATGCCCAACGCACATAATGCTGGCTATTAAGCGATGAATATTGAGGGCAGTAATAGAATCTTTATTCCATTTAAGATAACGTTCTAAATAAATCATTACATACAATAGATGAGTTTCATCTAAATCAAGATACTGCGTAAAACGTTTTAAATAATCACTAAGGTTGATAGTCGATGCACTTTGCGCTACGAATTTAGTAAAGCGGCTACTTTTATGAATTTTGCTATTAATATGGTGGCCTATTAGCTCAATTAAGTCATGAAGTTCCTCTTTCGATTTGGGGCTATGTTTTCCCCAGGGGGCATCAATGGGCATATCAATAAAATTAGAATAATTTAGAGTCCTATTATTAAAAGAAAAGAATGTATTGCGCAAGTATTTTATTTTAATCAATGAGTTAAATTTTTTTTTAAATAGAAATAGGCAACGTCCCTGAAGTTTTTATAGACAAGATTTTATTTTGAATTGGTCACAGATTTTTTAATTTCACTTCGATCTACCCCCTCTCCCGCGATAGGAACTTTGATAGTATGATGATG
>NZ_RZGQ01000237.1 GCF_003989735.1 Legionella sp. km772
AATCAAATAATCACTATAAAGATCAAGCATATCCATTTAATTCCCTCCCTAAAATTAAGGGCGGAATTCTAATGCTTTTTAGTCAAACTACAAGTTTATGTGCGTAACATGAGTAAATAATACTTAGGAAGAAGTAGACTTTTATAAGAATTTCCTTAGGTTGAAACGTTATTAAGTTTTGCTCGCGTAAAGCAGAATATAAAAATCTTGCTGAATATATGAAGCAACTTTGCGGAGAACTTGCGGAGATCCTCTTAGATATAGACATATTTATAAATATCAGGCAAAATCGGCGTCACTTAAGTTAGAATATTAAATTCATGAAAAAAATTCTTGTGCTACACGGACCAAACTTAAACCTCTTAGGCACCCGTGAACCCTCTATTTATGGCGCAATATCTTTGGAAGACATTAATAGTGACTTGATTAATGCAGCAGCTCAATATGGAATCGAACTGCATTGTTTCCAAAGTAATTCCGAAGCAGAACTTATTAACGCGATACATAGAGCTGGCTCTGATGGCACTAACTACATCCTTTTCAATCCTGCAGCCTATACCCATACCAGTATTGCCCTGCGTGACGCACTTTGCGCTATTGCACTCCCTTTTGTTGAGGTTCATATCAGCAACATATATTCACGCGAAGCATTTCGTCGTCACTCCTATTTTTCAGATATTGCTCAAGGCAGTATCAGTGGTTTTGGAGCTCATGGTTATTTATTAGCGCTTCAAGCAATTATTAAAGAATTAATATAGAGAGAGTAAAAATGGATATCCGTAAGATTAGAAAGCTAATTGAATTACTAGAAGAAACTGGCATCTCCGAAATTGAGATTAAAGAGGGTGAGGAATCACTACGTTTAAGCAGACATAGTAGTGTTGCGGCTGAGCCTCAACAAATTCGTTATGTCTCTACCCAAGCTATAGCCCAACCCTCAATGGGTGGGGAATCGAGCCCGGCTAAGGCCTTAGCACCACAAGAACCAACCGAATCATCGAGTTCAGGGCATAAAATACGTTCGCCTATGGTGGGTACCATGTACACCTCTCCCTCTCCTGATGCCGCTCCTTTTGTTAGCGTAGGTCAAACAGTCAAAGCTGGCGATACCTTGTGTATTGTTGAGGCGATGAAAATGTTTAATGAAATCGAAGCAGATCGTGCCGGAAAGATTGTAGAAATCTTAGTTGCTAATGGCGAGCCTGTGGAATACGACCAAGCTTTATTTATTATAGAATAGAGAGAAGTGCCAATGCTTAGTAAAATTGTGATTGCTAACCGAGGTGAAATTGCACTTCGTATTTTACGTGCGTGTAAAGAATTAGGCATCCAAACTGTTGCTGTTCATTCTGACGTTGATAAAGATCTTTTACATGTTCGTCTTGCCGATGAAACGGTATGTATAGGCCCTGCCCCAGCGCAAAAAAGTTACCTTAATATTCCGGCCATCATTTCTGCAGCAGAAATAACCGATGCAGTGGCTATCCATCCAGGTTATGGCTTTTTGTCAGAAAATGCTGATTTTGCCGACATAGTGGAGCAAAGCGGATTCCGTTTTATTGGTCCCAGAGGTGATACCATTCGCTTAATGGGTGATAAGGTTTCTGCCATTGCGGCCATGAAGGCGGCCGGTGTTCCCTGTGTTCCAGGTTCGGATGGCCCGCTAGGTGATGACGATGAGCAAAACTTAGCGATGGCACGGAAAATTGGCTATCCCATCATCATTAAAGCTGCAGGCGGTGGTGGTGGCCGCGGAATGCGGGTGGTACATAGTGAAGCTAGTTTATTAAATGCTATAAACCTGACTCGCAGTGAGGCGAAAGCCGCTTTTAATAATGCTACCGTGTACATGGAAAAATTTCTCGAAAATCCCCGCCATGTCGAATTTCAAGTGCTTGGCGATGGGAAAGGAAATGCTATCCACTTAGGTGAGCGTGATTGTTCCATGCAGCGTCGGCATCAAAAAGTGCTGGAAGAAGCCCCGGCTCCGGGGATCACTGAAGAATTAAGAAAAGAAATTGGCGCCTCGGTTATTAAAGCTTGTAAAGATCTCGAGTACCGCGGAGCGGGCACCTTCGAATTTTTATATCAAGATGGTTGTTTTTATTTCATTGAAATGAATACCCGTATTCAAGTAGAACATCCGGTTACGGAAATGATTACGGGTATTGATCTTATTAAAGAACAAATAAAAATTGCCAGCGATATTCCTTTTACCTTAACTCAAGAACAAATCAAATTCCGCGGGCACGCGATTGAATGCCGTATTAATGCTGAAGATGCCAAAACCTTTATGCCCTCTCCCGGAAAAATAAAATTAGTACATCAACCAGGCGGGCCTGGAGTTCGTTTTGATTCGCATATTTACAGCAGTTATACCGTTCCACCCAATTATGACTCTATGATTGGAAAATTAATTAGTTATGGTGAAACGCGCGCCGAAGCCATTGCGCGGATGCGTAATGCCTTAGACGAAATTATTATTGATGGAATTAAAACCAACATTGAACTGCAGCATCGCATTCTTCATGATAAATATTTTGTAGAAGGCGGTACCAATATTCACTACTTAGAAAAAATGTTGAAAGGATAATGAGCGTGTGGTTCCAGTTAAAAATTGAGCATTGCCCCAGCCAAGAGGTAGAAGAACTTAGTGAAGAACTTGAGGAGCTAGGGGCTTTATCGGTCATGTTAACCGATAAAAACGATAACCCTGTACTGGAGCCTGAGCCCGGCACAACACCGCTATGGCCTGAAGTGATAATGCATACTTTATATGCCCAAGCAGAAGAGGCGCAACGAGCGAAAGCTTATCTATCGGATACCCGACCAACCCTTCACTGCAGTATTGAAGTATTGCCTGAGAAAGATTGGGAGAGGGCTTGGATGGATGATTTCAAACCGCAACAATTTGGCCAACGTTTGTGGATTTGCCCTACTTGGCTGACGCCACCAGAGCCTAATGCGGTAAATCTTATGCTTGATCCAGGTTTAGCCTTTGGTACCGGCACCCATCCGACTACCGCGTTATGCCTTACTTGGCTTGAGCAAGCGCCATTGACTAATCTTAGTGTCATCGATTACGGTTGTGGTTCAGGTATTCTTTCTTTGGCAGCTATTAAACTAGGCGCAAAACAAGTTTTTGCGGTAGATATTGATAACCAAGCCTTGCAAGCAACGCAAAATAACGCTCAGGCAAACGATATCCATGCTCCGCATTTACTGGTTTCTTCACCTGAGCATTTACAAGATGCAGCCAATTTAATGATAGCTAATATTCTTTTAGCGCCACTAATGAAGTTAAAAGAGCGTTTCCATCAACTTTTAAAACCCGGCTCTTTACTGGTGGTTTCAGGAATTTTAAATGAGCAAGAAACCGAATTACTTGCAGCTTATCAGCCGTATTTTGAGCTTGTTACCCTAAAACAACTTGAGGGTTGGTCTTTATTAGTATTTAAACGCTTATAACTTATTCCGCCTAGGATGTGTAATGAAACAACGTTCCCAGCACTCTTTATTTAAACCACAAAGAGCGCTTATCTCTGTCTCCGACAAAACCAAGCTTATCCCTTTGGCTGAAACCTTACATGCCCATCAAATAGAACTGCTGGCTACTGGAAATACTGCTTTATTATTAACTCATGTTACGCACGGTCAATTTTAAGCTGCCATATTTTTAAGCTCCTGCCAAGCAATCTGGTTCGCTCTAAGAATCAATTTGTACTTAATAGCAAAGTGATTTAAATGA
>NZ_RZGQ01000238.1 GCF_003989735.1 Legionella sp. km772
CTTATTAACCATTTAGAGCGAATAAGCCTCACAGCCTAAATTTACCGAATCTTTTGTCGACTGTTGATTAAAAAACAGCTGAACAATAATTGGTTCATTTCTAGTCATGAAAAGCCCCTGCTTGGGGTGTAGCACGGTTGGCCTCTACAAATTGGTTAACCGCGGCAATTTCTTCCTCGATATGTTTGCATTTTTTATAAAAAAGCTGACCGAAATCGGTTAATTGTACTTTGCGAGTAGTTCTTAAAAAAAGTTGCTCATTAAGTACTTGCTCAAGATTTTTAATTTGTTTACTTACGGCGGTGGGGGTTAAATTTAATTGCTCTGCAGCTAGGGAAAAATTAGCTAATTCCGCTATTTTTAAAAAACAACGAATTTGTCCCCGGTTATAAAAATGCATGGCGCCATCCAATTGTGAACTTTAAGTTCATAGTATATGTTTTTTTTATCGTTTAAAAAATTAAAGGACATAATCTATGATGTAATTAAATCTAAAGAGCAAGGAAAATAGAATGACTATTAAAACGGTTCGTTATGAATACCACCATACTGGAATTCCCACTAAAGAAGTCAGAGAGGGAGAAAAATACAGCTCCACCTTTAAAATGTATACAAGTGGTGGGCAAGATAGTGAATTTAGAGTGCAGTACCATCGCTTTGAAAAAGGCTGCCCTCTGCATCCCTTAATCCAAACCAAACCCCATATCGCATTTAAAGTGAATAGCATCGAGGAAGCCATTAAAAATAAAGAAGTTATATTAGAGCCTTACGAGCCATTTAAAGGATTTAAAGTGGCAATGATTGCTGAAAAAGGTGCGCCTATTGAATTTATTGAAACCACACTGAGTGAGGAGGAAATTTGGTCAGGAGAGCATAAAAACTCCATCATTTACCCCGAGAAACAATGAACGAAGCGGATATAAAGGCAGTAGGTATTTTTTTGCCCATCGAGGTTAATTAAATAAATAAGCACTATAATTAGGATAAATATTCAACTTATTATTATTTAATTATATGATAGTAGGTCTGCGCTGACTCCGAAAGGAGCAGCGACTTTTATGAATCTTATTGTTTGGAGGACTTGATCCATGCGACAGGTACCTGTATTACCCACTCGTTGTACTCTTTTTCAAAGCCCTCCTCAATCCTTATTGATGGTTTACCCTATTCTACCAGGTACTGGGAGTGTGCTATGAAAATCCATGAATTTAAACGAAAAAAACAAGAACAACAGAAGTTTGCGATGGTCACCTGCTATGATTATCCATCGGCGTGCATCGTAGCAGAATCGGATATCCATTGCGTTTTAGTCGGCGATTCCGTAGCCATGGCTGTACACGGCCATAAGCATACCTTAATGGCCACCATAGAAATGATGGCTTTGCATACTGAGGCCGTGGCCCGCGGTTTAGGAAAGCAATTCTTGATCACCGACTTACCCTTTTTAAGCCATAAAATCTCGTTAGAGCATACCATGAAGGATGTAAAGCGGCTTATGCAAGCTGGAGCGCATGCTTTAAAAATTGAAGGTGCCGATCCTGATACTTGTAGCACCATTTCCCATATTGTTCATTCTGGAGTGCCCGTGATGGGGCATATTGGCTTAACCCCACAATCTATCCATCAGTTAGGCGGCTATAAAGTGCAAGGAAAAGATCAAGAGCATGCCAAGCTCCTTGTGCAACAAGCACAAAACCTAGAAAAAGCCGGTTGTTTTGCTTTAGTTATTGAATGCGTCCCACACGAGTTAGCTAAAATGATTACCCAGTCTATCTCCATTCCCACTATCGGTATTGGTGCAGGGGTTGATACCGATGGGCAAGTTTTAGTGTGGCATGATCTCTTAGGCCTGCAAGATAACTTTAACCCCAAATTCGTAAAACGTTTTGCCCAAGCTAAAGCTGTTTTACTCGAAGGGTTAAATGCTTATGCCCAACAAGTCGAAAAACAAGAATTTCCCTCCACGGACTATCTATTTTAAGTGAGATGATGATGCAAATTTTTAATACCCTTGAAGACTGGCGTACTTTTCGTAAAAGTTTAAGCCCTAGTAAACAAATTGGATTTGCACCCACGATGGGAAACCTTCATGAAGGACATAAGTCGCTTTTTGTCAAAAGCAAACAGGAAAATGACTATACCGCCAGCAGTTTATTTGTAAATCCAACCCAATTTAATCGCAGCGATGATTTTACCCATTACCCGAGAACTTTGGATACCGATCTTCAATTAATGACTCAGGCCGGCGTTGATTTTTGTCTTCTTCCCCAACAAGAAGAAATCTATAGTGATGGTTATAACTATCAAATCCAAGAAAACAATTTATGTATGCTGATGGAGGGCACCCATAGGCCAGGCCATTTTAATGGGGTCTTAACCGTGGTGATGAAACTATTACAATTAGTCAAACCTAACCGTGCCTATTTTGGTGAGAAGGACTATCAACAATATTTATTGATAAAGGGGATGGTTGAGGCTTTTTTTATGGATATAGAGATTATTCCCTGCCCTACTATCCGTGAACTCAGTGGTCTTGCCTATAGCTCACGCAATAATCGCCTGACTAAGGAGCAAAAAATTCTTGCCGAAGAATTTGCCCAGATATTCCATCAAAATAAACCTTGTGCCATGATAATTGAGACACTCCAGGAAAAAGGGATTGGCGTAGAGTATATTGAGGAGCATCGCAACCGTCGTTTTGCAGCGGTTATCATTGGCGATATTCGTTTGATTGACAACTACGCCTTGTGATCTTTCTAGCCTGGAGAAAGGACTCTAATCCAGGTTAGAATTTTAAACTCACAAAGGATATGATGTTCAATGATAATTCAAACTAATTGGTACGTCATTACCGGTGCCCCCTCCTCCGGAAAAACCACCTTAATCAATCAATTAGCCCTGCAGGGCCACACCATCGCCCCAGAAGTGGCAAGGGATTATATTGAAGGTTTACTCGCCAATAACCACACCTTAGAGATGATTCAACAAAATAACCGCCAACTCCAACGCGGTATTCTAGCTATTGCCTTAAAACGAGAACGCCGTTTACAAACCCATGCCCCTATTTTTTTTGATCGTGGTACTGCCGATAGCCTAGGCTATTTTGATTACTATCAACTTGAAGCGCAGCATATGAAACAAGCCTGCCAACACCTACGCTATAAGAAAATCTTCTATTGCCATCAACTTCCTTTAATCCAAGACGAAATTAGAGTTGAAGACAATGAAACCGCTAAAAGAATTGGTGAATTAATTTACCAAGCCTACACTAATCTAGGCTATCAACTTATTGAATTACCTCCAGTCCCCGTAGAAGAACGTATCCAAATGATCTTGCCCCATATAGAGTGTTAAACGAGAGATTTAATTGTAGGTTGATTACACCCCGACCAATAGAAGCATGAACTCAAATGAGCTTGTCGCCGCTAAGTTTTAAATCCATTCCTTGTAGGTTGGGCCGTCCGGCCCAACAGCTCTTAATCCTCATATAATTTAAGTGACTCCGAACAAGCCCAATCTGTAGCTAATAATCCATTCTTGATATATCGATGAATACTAGAATATGGCCAATGTGATGCTTGCTTTACATAACCATGTTTCACTGGGTTATAATGAATGTAATTAACTCATGTTACGCACGGTCAATTTTAAGCTGCCATATTTTTAAGCTCCTGCCAAGCAATCTGGTTCGCTCTAAGAATCAATTTGTACTTAATAGCAAAGTGATTTAAATGAGTTT
>NZ_RZGQ01000239.1 GCF_003989735.1 Legionella sp. km772
AAATCAAATAATCACTATAAAGATCAAGCATATCCATTTAATTCCCTCCCTAAAATTAAGGGCGGAATTCTAATGCTTTTTAGTCAAACTACAAGTTTATGTGCGTAACATGAGTAACTAAATTAAATCCGGTTGATATTCTTTTTATTAGAGGGTTACGTAACAATTTTGATGAGGATCAATTTTTTGCTCGCATAGGAGTTAGCGATTTGGGCTTTATAATTAAAGTTTCAAAAGAAAGTAATTATTTCAAAGGCCTATGTGAACAAGATAAATATAAAAAATTATGGGACATCGTGTACTCTCAAATTGGCCTTCATTTAACTGCCGATGCCAAAACCCCCATTTCTTTTTATGTCCATGATAATCCGAATTTAGATAGCTTCTCTTTAGCAAAAGGCGCTTATCTATTTTATGTTTCCGACCTATTACGAAAAGAATTAAAACAGGATTATTCGGCTACGGAAATTAAACTATTAAAAGAGGCCATCCCTTTAAAATCTATTCATGCAACACAACGCTATAATGAAATTATTTTTCATAAAATTGCTCATGATCAATTAGAGGATGACGAGGATAAAGCTACTTTATTTAAAGAAGCGATCGCTAATTGTAAACAACAACTTGAGTTGCACGGCAGTTATGCTTATATGATGTTGGCAGAAGCTTACTTTCACTATGCAACTTGGGCTTATTCTCAAGATCAGACCCCCTTAGCCCAAAAATCCATTGCAGCAGCAATATCCGCGTGTACTTTGGCTGAGAAACACTTAGAGAAAAGTTCTTACTCTATTCATAATGCAAGTTTAGGCCGAGGGCTTGCTGTGAGTAATTCTTTTAACCTAGAGTCACCTCTTAAGGCTAAAACCTTCCTCGAAGATTGGCTTGCCAATCAAGCAACAACAGTAGCACCGCGCATGTAGGATAAGCCTGGGGGGACATTAATCTTTTTTTGTCTAGTTTTAATACTCGCTAAAAAAATAATCTATAGTTATTGATACCACTATGGATTAAAGGAGGAAGCGATGGACTTAAATGACTTCTATCATGAAAGTTTTAAAAAATGGCTGAAAGGTAAATGTTCTCCTCAAGCTGAGGTCGTCAGCAATTCCTATGAGGGTGAGGGTATTACGGCAGAATACGATATGAACAAAGAGGAATTTATTATTTATCCGCAGGAGAAGGAGTATCCGTTGGGCACTGTTAGAGAAACCTTGCATAGTGAAGAGCTGTTTAATGCTTTAGTTACAGAGATGATGAGCTCGAGACCTAATCATTAAACATGCCCTGAGCTCGCTTTACTCTCTCTATCTGAATCCGCATTTTTTAGCCTTTGCATAAAAGATAGAGGGAGAAATAAAGAGCGGCGACAGATTAGAGCCTCTCTTTCCAGGGGCGTTCATAGTCAATTTTGGGTCCTAGAGGTACAATTTGGGTGGGATTAATTGTCGTATGACTGAAATAATAATGCCTTTTAATATGGTAAAAATCAGTGGTCTCTTTGATCCCTGGCCATTGATAAAGTTCCCGTCGATAAGCAGAAAGGTTAGGATAGTCTTCAATCCGTTGTTTATTGCATTTAAAGTGACCATAATAAACTTCATCAAAACGAATTAAAGTGGTAAATAAACGCCAATCTGCTTCAGTGAGGTTATCCCCAGCTAAGTAGCGTTTGCTGCCTAAAATAGTTTCTATTTTATCCAGGGCAGAAAAAAGGTTCTTATAAGCCTCTTCATAGGCTGCTTGCGTAGTCGCAAAGCCACAACGGTATACGCCATTGTTGATATTCTCGTAAATAAAATCATTAAGACGGTCAATTTCATGGTGTTGCTCATGAGGGTAATAATTAGCGGTATTTCCCGTGATAGAGTTAAAGGCCTCATTAAAAATGCGGATAATTTGAGAAGATTCATTATTCACGATTTGTTGCGTTTTTTTATCCCATAAGACCGGTACGGTCACTCGGCCAGTGTAGTGGGGGACTGCTTTGGTGTAGAGTTCATATAAATAGGCTAAGCCATAAAGGGCATCCCCACTACTGCCGCCAGCTTTATCAAAAGTCCAACCCTTTTCCAGCATGTCATGACTTACTATTGAGTAGCTAATGTGCTGTTCTAAGTTTTTCAATTTCCTAAAAATAAGGGTGCGATGCGCCCAGGGGCAGGCGAGTGATACATAAAGATGATAACGACCGCTTTCCGTTGTAAAAGCAGAATTCTTGCCTATCCAATCGTTAAAAACTGAATTTTCCCGTTGGAAGGCGCCGCCATGCGATTTGGTTTCATACCATTGATCGACCCATTTACCCTCAACTAACTTTCCCATCGTGCATCCTTATTATTATGGCATAGGGTTCATGGACATAGATACGCTTTGTACCACGAAACTTCCGGCATTTTTAGCCACTTCGCCTGGAATTACTTGCAGGACAAAAGCAAGCCTAACTTTTAGTTCCGGTATATCAAAGGATTGCGTAACCTGCCAACAAGGTGCTATTCCGCATTGATTGCTCTCCATAATTTCAGGTGAGTTAACAGCTAAGGGGTGCAAGATGAGTTTTTGTTCATTAATTTGGATACGCTTATCACGTAAAAACTGGATCATGGGGCCCCATGCTTGGGGTAGGTAATTTTTTCTAAGTTCTGCAATTTGGGCAGGAGTATCTTTATAGCTCGCTGAAAGGGTGGCTGTTAATAAATTTTGAGTCCAATCTCCCAGTGAAGCTTGGTTATCGGCATGAGAATAGAAACAAATTACAAAGAGTAACAGTGCTAATTTGGTACGCATTATTCATCCTTAAATTTAATAGTCCATGATAATTACTATAAATGAGGCGAGAGATAATCGCTACCGTAAAAAAATGAATATTTTTGCCTTCACGCTTTTGCTGGTTAAAAAGTCCAGTTAAAAAGCTGGGAAGACGGTTGCTTTGACCGGTGCAATTAAAGCCACATTTAATTCAATGCTAAGAAAAGGTAAATTGAGTAAAATAAGTGTTATTAGAAAAAATAAAGCGGTAGCAATATTGCCTCTACATACCCACTTAATTTGTTTTTCTTTAGGAAAAAATGCTGTAGCCGCATAGGTTAGGCTTAAAAATAAGAGGGCTAATAATCCGACAAAAAGGTTTATTTCAACAGCCGTTTCTTCAAAAATTTTAGCGATCATTAAAAGCACCAGGAAGAATAAGCAAACTCGATAAACTCCCAAAAACCACTCTAAGGCCTTGGGGTAGTTGGATGGAGATTTGCCATCTTGAAAATAAGCGTTAAAAAAGAGAATTCCTAAGCCATTTAAAGGGATTAAGATAAACAACAATTCAGTATTAGGTTGCGGGCTGTTTGCTAAATTAATAGCGTAAAGTACAACATAAAGTACGCTTATCACAGCAAGAATAGGAAATAAATAATACATCATTTTTAATAATAAAAAGCGCAAATTATAAATTAATGCCCTATTTTGTTGGGTAATCCCAATACCGATAAAAAAGAAGATAGTATTGGCAATAAAATGAAAATCTACATTAGAAAAATAGATAGCCCATAATACTTCATTGCCCACTGTTTTGAAGATAGTTGCTGCTAAAAGAATGAGCGCATTCACTAAACTTGCGAAAATTGATATAGGCGCGGATTTTTAGACGAAAAAAAGGTATTTTTAAGAGCTATTCTTCTAATATAAGAGGGGAATAGAATGACCAAAAAGCGAAATTATTACACTGCATCAAAAAAATCAA
>NZ_RZGQ01000024.1 GCF_003989735.1 Legionella sp. km772
ATCATCATGATCCTTATTTTTATTTAGCGATAAACTATGTATCATAAACCAATTCGTTGGTCGATAACTGCTCTCAAAAATGACTACAAAATTTGGTGGAAGTGTTCAGTAGATTTGAACCATCCCAACTATTTCAAAGTACAGTTAATAATAGCGCTAAGCCCGCAGTTTATCGGAGTATTTCCTTAATAAGGTAGTATTCTAACCCTTCTTGTCGGTAATGAGAAAGATTAAATGGGACTGATGCAGCCTGCTTCTTATTCTTTTTTATACTGATAATAGCTAGGGGCAAGTTTATCTGTCCAATTATAAATACCGGTTATTTTTTTAACTAGGTTAAGATTATTATTCACTTTTTGTAAGCGAGTTCGATATTGCTTTATTTTAGACATCGCCACATAAAAATCATTACCTAAGTCAGCCCCATCCTTAGTTAGATAATCAATAAGCGTAACCAGCTGTTTATCAATATACACTACTAAGCGGTTGGCTTGGCGACAGTCGGTGGTAATGAGTTTCGATTTTTGCGCCACCATGAGGCAATTGAGGGCTAAAAATTCGGCAGTGAGTGTTTCTTTATCGAGTGTGTTTAAATCAGTCAGCAAGGAAGCAGCTTGGCTATAGCTGCCCCATAAAATAAGTACTCCCAACAATAATCGTTTTATCATGGTTCCCTCCAATGCATGCAATTATTTAGATTATAGTTCTTATTTAGGTTTATTTTCGTTATCTATTGCGAAGAGCTCTTGAGTGTTAACAGCACCCAATTAAAGGATTTACTTTTCAAAATCAAAAGCATCTGAAAACAGTTGCTCTTTCGGCACTCCTTGCTCAGCTAAGACATCTCGAAGGCTATACACCATTTCAAAAGGTCCGCTCAATACAATTTGCCATTCCTTTAGATCTTGTGCATGGCGAATTAATAAATTGGACAATAAATTTTCTTTACTGGCTTCGGAGAGGAATGAATAGTATTTAAACCGCGAAATATGCGCTTGCCAATTAAGTACTTTTTCATCTAAATACACATCACTTTGCGAGCGCGCCCCCCAAAATAATTCGAAGCTCCTTGGATCAGCATCGGCTAACAACTGTTCAATCATGGCATTGACGGGAGCAAAACCTGTTCCACCTGCTATAAATAAAATAGGTCGCTTAGGATCCATTTTATCTAAAGAACAATTACCATAAGGTAGCTTTAAGCTAACACAGCCATGCTTTTTAATATAAGCGAATAAACTTTGATTATAAGGATTATCAAGGCTATGGCGGATATGTAATTCATAATGCTGGGCGCCTAAAGGTGCATTGGCAATCGAATAACTGAATTCTTGCTCTTCACAGAGAATATTTAAATATTGCCCCGCCTGATAATCCACATAGAAATTAGGTTTTAAAATTAAGTGCATAATGCTGTCAGTCAAAGGGACAATTTTTTCAACTTGAGCTTCGACTACCTGTTGCATCATTTATCTATTCCTAGCAAAGACCAATACTCATTGACTTTATTAATTATGTCTTCATCCATAACAATGGGCTTACCCCACTCCCGTTGGGTTTCTCCCGGCCATTTACTTGTCGCATCTAAACCCATTTTAGAGCCAAGTCCAGAAATGGGGGAGGCAAAATCCAAGTAATCAATCGGCGTATGCTCTACCATCACTGTATCACGCGCCGGATCCATACGGGTAGTCATGGCCCAAACAACATCGTGCCAATTTCGCGCATCGACATCATCATCACAAACAATGACAAATTTAGTATACATGAATTGGCGTAAAAAGGACCATACCGCCATCATAATACGCTTGGCATGGCCAGGATATTGCTTTTTCATCGTCACAACAGCCAAACGGTAAGAACATCCTTCTGGGGGTAGATAAAAATCAACAATTTCGGGGAACTGCTTTTGCAATAAGGGAATAAACACTTCGTTTAAGGCAAGCCCTAAAATAGCCGGCTCATCGGGGGGCCTTCCTGTATAGGTGCTATGATAAATAGGATCATCACGATGGGTTAGCCGTTCCACCGTAAACACCGGAAAGGATTCTACCTCATTATAATAACCAGTATGATCACCAAAAGGACCTTCCGGCGCCTCAACTCCTGGTTCTAAATATCCCTCAAGAATTATTTCGCCGCTCGCCGGCACATGTAAATCATTGCCAACACAACGCACCAACCGGGTTCGTTGACCACGTAATAAACCTGCAAAGGCATATTCCGACAAAGCATCAGGGATAGGAGTAACTGCCGCAAGCAGGGTTGCAGGATCAGCACCTAAAGTCACGGCAATAGGAAAACGCTCGCCTGGATATTCCTTTTGCCATGCTTGATAATCTAACGCACCACCCCGATGTGATAACCAGCGCATGATTAATTTATTTTTAGCTAGGAGTTGCTGGCGGTAAATACCCAAATTTTCCCTATTTTGATAAGGACCCTTGGTGGTCACTAATCCCCAAGTAATCAAAGGTGCTACATCACCTGGCCAGCAGGTTTGGATAGGTAATTGGGTTAAATCTACTTCATCGCCCTCAAAAACGTGGCTTTGGCATTCAGCTTTACTGACATAATTAGGGGCTAATTTAAATGCCGGCCTTAGTAAACGTAATTTATTAAAAACGTCTTTAATGCCTTTCGGGGGCTCAGGTTCTTTTAAAGTTGCTAAAAGTTGGCCAATTTCTCTTAATGCCGCGACAGACTCAGCGCCCATACCCAAAGCAACACGTTCGGGAGTGCCAAATAAATTAGTCAAAACCGGCATAGAGCAATTTGGCGTGTTAGTAAACAATAAAGCAGGACCACCCGCTTGCAGCACGCGATCACTAACTGCCGTCATTTCTAGGTAGGGTGAGACTGGATAATCAATTCGCTTTAATAAGTTACGTGATTCTAACTGGCTAATAAAATCTCTTAGATCAGCATATTTCATGAATAGGTTCTCAACGAGCCAAAATAAGTTAAATAAAGATGGTGTTCTCAGTACTTGGGCTTAGCTGTAGCCCCCTCTTACCGGCAAAAGCAAGAAGAATCGACTATTTAGCACCATGCTAAAAATCAGATCCCCGCCGAAGCGGGGATTTACAAGCTAAGTTCCAGATTGAACGCTAAGTTTCTGTAGTTTCTTAACTTGGCCGCCATACCTAACTCGGCCTCACGCAAGCCTTACTCTTGGCGTTTCATTGCATCAAAAAATTCCGCATTGGTCTTATGGTTTTTCATCCGTTCTAATAGGAAATCAATGGCATCGCATTCATCCATTGATTGTAGAATTTTGCGGAGAATCCAAGTGCGTTGTAAATCTTCGGGAGATAATAAAAGATCTTCGCGGCGTGTACCTGAACGATTAATATTGATAGCAGGGAAAATACGGCGCTCGGATATACTCCGGCTTAGATGAATTTCCATGTTACCTGTACCTTTAAATTCTTCGTAAATAACTTCGTCCATTTTTGAACCAGTGTCTACTAGGGCTGTAGCAATAATCGTTAAACTACCGCCCTCTTCAATATTACGTGCAGCACCGTATAAGCGCTTAGGTCTTTGTAAAGCGTTAGCATCCACCCCGCCCGTTAATACCTTGCCTGAAGCAGGCACTACCGTGTTGTAAGCCCGTGCTAGGCGGGTAATAGAATCTAATAGAATGACCACGTCACGTTTATGCTCTACTAGGCGTTTTGCTTTTTCAATAACCATTTCAGCCACTTGCACATGACGGTTCGCTGGCTCGTCAAAGGTACTTGCAACCACTTCACCTTTTACTGAGCGTTGCATTTCCGTCACTTCCTCGGGACGTTCATCAATTAATAACACAATGAGATAACATTCAGGGTAGTTTTTCTCTATCGAACGTGCAATATTTTGCAACATTAAGGTTTTACCGGCTTTGGGCGGAGAAACAATTAAGCCACGCTGACCACGGCCAAAAGGCGCGCATAAATCCACTACTCGCGCAGTCAGATCTTCGGTACTGCCATTACCTTGCTCCATTACTAAACGTTCAGAAGCAAACAAAGGCGTTAAGTTTTCAAATAGAATCTTACGTTTGGCGCTGTCTGGAGTGTCGTAGTTAATTTGATCTACTTTTAATAAGGCAAAGTAACGTTCGCTGTCTTTAGGGGGACGGATTTTACCCGAAATGGTGTCGCCTGAGCGCAAACCAAACCGTCTAATTTGACTAGGAGAAACGTAAATATCATCAGGACCCGCTAAATAAGAGCCATCCGCTGAACGTAAAAAACCAAAGCCATCAGTTAGCACTTCCAACACGCCATCACCATGAATGTCTTCACCTTTTAAGGCGTGGGCTTTAAGGATTGCAAAAATAATGTCTTGCTTACGCATACGAGAGGTATTTTCTACTCCCATCTCTTGAGCGATGTTAACAAGGTCGGCAATAGGTAATTGCTTAAGTTCACTAAGATTCATACTTCTCACTTTGATTGGTTATTAAAAGAATTGACTATCCGGGAAAATTTTAAGTGAATAGCAGCTAAGACTTTGCTGCCTATGCGGCATATATTCTATATACACCACATATTTTTAGCAGGCTATCACAGCTTTGAAAGAAGATCCAACTTTTTTTGCATTAAAAATATTTTTTATCGCAAGCAACTAGCTATGACTTTCAATAAAAGCACTCAGTTGTGATTTAGTAAGTAAACCCATTTTTACCGCTTCTACTTGACCATTTTTAAATAGAATAAGGGTAGGAATACTCATTACACCAAACTTTGATGGTGCTTGGGGGTTCTCATCGATATTAATTTTTGCAAAAGTTACGTCTTTACTATGGGTTGCAGCAACGTCTTCAAGAATTGGAGTTAGGGCGCGACAAGGACCACACCATTCAGCCCAGAAATCAACTAATACGGGTTTAGTAGATTGAATTACATCTTGCTCAAAACTACCATCAGTTACTACCTTAATATGATCGCTCATAGAAAACCTCAGTTATTATAGATCTCTCTATTATAGATCACCGCCAACAGCTTGCAACAGACTTAAGGCACTAATTGCAGCAGTTTCTGTACGTAAAACCCTTGGACCTAAAGATAAAGGGGCACAATGGTAGTGCTCAGCTTGCGCTATTTCCATCTCACTAAAGCCACCTTCAGGTCCAATAATTAAAGCAATTTCTGCCGCATTAAACTGATAATTTTGCCAGCCTTTAGCATTTTGGGTGTGTAGGATGAATTTTAAATCGACGGTAAGTGTTTGTAAAAACTGTTCTAAATAAACCGGCGGTTGCACCAAAGGAACTTTATTTCGGCCGCATTGCTCACAGGCAGCAATTACAATGGACTGCCATTGCTGGATTTTCTTCATCATCCGCTCTTTATCAAGCTTAACCGCACAACGTTCAGTAATTAAAGGCGTAATACTCGCAACACCTAGCTCAGTCGCTTTTTGCATCACCCACTCCATGCGCTCACCTTTGGAAATAGCTTGCCCTAAATGTAATTGCAAAGGCGATTCCCGGCTCATTTCCTGGGCTGCGTCTATAGAAACAAAAACCTGCTTTTTTTTAATTACGGTGATGGTGCAGAGAAATTCGACATTCATTCCATTAAAAAGAGTGAGTGGTTCCCCTACTCGCATCCTTAAGACCACCGCAACATGCTGGCCAGCCTCTGGAGATAATTCCAGTACTTGCCCCTTCTCATAATCACCCGCTTGATAAATCCGCACTTCTCTCATAAGACCTACGACCTAAAACCTAAAATAATTTCGCCTTATCATAGCATAATTCAAGCTGCCACTTTAGCTTTGCAGTAAAGAGGTATCGACTTGATACCAGGGAAAATCATCCACAACTTTTTCGGCCGCAAGGTATTGCGCCGCCGAAATAGCTCCTGCCTGCCACAGATCCTTGCAAATTACTAATACGCGTTTACGGCTAAACGGGCTTAATTGCTGTTGTGGAAAGGATTTTGAATAAAGTCGGGGATTGGGCAGTAAGTGAACGAGGTAGGCGGATTCCAAAATAGTCAAATCAGCCGGTTTTTTATGAAAATAAAACTCAGCCGCCTGTTTAAATCCAAAAATATTTGGCCCTAGTTCGATCAAATTTATATATTTTTCTAAAATTTGCTTTTTGCTTAAGTTATTTTCAAGTTTAATAGTTAAATAAGCTTCTTGTATTTTGCGATAAATAGTTTTCTCACCACTTAAGTAAAGATTTTTAACGACCTGCTGGCTGATGGTAGAGCCGCCCCGAGCAAACTGCCAATTAAAAAGATTTTTTTTAAGGCTGGTCATGATTTCATAAAAATCAAAGCCATGATGCTCATAAAAACCACTATCTTCGGAAATTAAAAGAGCTTGGAGAGCAATAGCTGAAACCTTGTTAATAGACACATAGCTAGGATTAGACTCACAGAGCTTAATCTTGTGGGTAGAAGTTTCTGGACAACCCTGAATAAGGGCCATTGTTGGTGTGGTAAATAAGGCATACAAGACGTAGCTTGCGAAGCCCAGTAATAAAAAGATAAAGCACCGAATGCTTGTTATTTTCATTTCAGCTACCTTTGGCCCATTATTTTGCAAGGAATAGTAATCATAGAAGACAGCGCATTTAGTTTAATTAGCCCTTCGCCAGGGCGCTAAAATCAAAGCGATAAGTATCTAGATGCTCTACTGCAGCCGCAATTTGCTCTGCCCCGAGCTCATCACCCTGCTTCAAACGTAAATTCGCCAATACTTCGAGATATTTTGGCGCATAGTACGGATCAATAGGGTAGAGCAAACCTTGTTCTAGGAGATTTTGCGCCTGCAATAATTGATCCTGCTCCAATAAAAAATAACAGATAGTTAAACGCTCAAAATTTGCTTGGGGCTTTAATTCGATAAACCTTGCAAATGACTTTTCCGCCTTAACCGCATCATTTTGATAGAGGCCCTTGATTAACCCTTGCTGGAAATAAGGCTCCGCATTATAGGGGTGCAAAGCAATAGTTCTTGCAATGAGTGCCTCCGCCCTGGAAATTAATTTAAGTTGTGCGTGTTCATTAGTGGCTTTTTTCGCCTGCTCCAAATAAAGCGCGATTAAATTATTATAGACATCAGGACTACCAAGGTATTGTTTAGCCTTATTATAAGCCTTAATCGCGGCAGGAAATTGGGCTTGATTGATGTAATCATTCGCTTGTTCTGAATGATAGGTGTAATGCATTAAATTTAAAAATGCACTGGCAAGAAAGAGGAAGAGCATAGCCAAGGGAATATTTAATAAGGTTTTAAAACGCGCGCTTACCTGGAGGCTGTACGAAGCAATATAGCCTTGGTTACTAAGATTCCAATAAACAAAGCCCAATAGCACACCGAGGAGGATATTAAAGGGAAGGATATAAAAACTGAAATCGACAAAAGCATGGAGCGCTAAAGAGCTGAGGGCAGCAATTTGGGTGGTAAGGGCTATCTTGCTCAGTGATGAACTACTGCATTTTCGTAAATAAGCGAGGCTGTAGTAAACAAAGCTTAGGATTAAACTCAATAACAGGGAGATCCCTACCGTGCCCGTTTCAATTAAAAGTTGTAAATAATCATTATGCGCATTTTCTAGAGTAGACCCATCTCCAGGTAAGCTAAAGGCTGGATAATAATACTTAAAATTATCAAGCCCTAGGCCATACCACGGTGAATTCTGCCATAGGTGCCACGCACCTTTCCAAATGATAAGTCTTGATTTTTCCTGGGCCAAGAGATCAAGTCGATGCTGAATAGCCTCCCCAGCACTAAATCCTAAAAAAATCATCGACAACCCAATTAAGGCAATGAGTAATAAAACGCTTATAATTGTCCTTCGCTTGCTAAGGCATATAAAAAGAAAAGTTAAAGAAAGTGCATAACTTAAATAGACACCCCGGCTAAAACTTAATAACAAAGCAAGGTTAAACAAACAAAATAAAACGCCATACAAAAATATGCGTTGCTTAGGGATGCTTGCTTCACCGTTTTTGCCTGTTTGCGGACTCAAAAATTCGGAGCTAAGTATTATCGCCGCGAGCATAAGAAAAGCACCATTACTAGTCCGCGAAGCAAAGGGACCGGTGGCCATATAGTGATAGCCGTAATGTTGAATTATTGCCCACCAAGAAAATATAAAACCTAGGAAATAAATAAGTTTTTTAAATTGCTGCCAGTTTTTCTCTAAATGAGTACTAGCGCTAAGCGAAAAAAAGGCTGAAATCCAAGCGCAGCATTGAAATAAGCCATACTGGGCCATAGGTTGCACCGAATTCATAACAATCGGTAAACTACTATTTAGAAACCACGTCAGTATTAAAAAAATGATAATGTTAAGCTTTAGCTTTTCTTGCTTACCCCGCCAATTTAAGCCTATTGCCAGAAAAGATAGCAGCGCTAATGCGCCGCTAATTAAAAGAACCTGTAAATCCTTATGCTCGATTGGGAAAAAAGAGAGCGCCAATAAGCAATATAAACCATAAATAAAGCAAGAATTTAGTTTAGTCATAGCCTTAAGGCCACCCTAAGGTGGCATTTAAAAAAAGTAAATCAATTAGGCGAGCCATTTCGCTTGTAGGTAAGGACCACTTAAAGTAAGGTCATTACCTTCTAGCACATTAAAATAATTAATTACCGACCATCCTGCAGATAATGCTACTCTTGCTTGTGCTAGCGGCTTATCGTAAGTTAGGCCTAGTTTTGCCTCAAGCTCAGGAATAGATAGACTAGCACTCGTATTGCGGAAGCTCTGAGAAGCTGAAGCAAATGGGAGTGAGGCAGAATCATCGGACACATTTTGGTTACTTCGTGCTAATAAAATTGAAAAAGCGCTCGAAGCAAAGAGCGAAAAATTATCTTTTAATTTGTAATTTCCATCAAGCCCTACGCGGGGACCAACTCCTTCATATTTATTACCGGTAAAGGTGTTGGAGGTGAAGCTCGAACGTCCGCTTTCGCTATCGCTACTCACCGAAAAATGGGCTGTGTTAAAGTTATTTTTTATATTTAAATATTGAACCCCGGCAAAAAGCCGAGTACGGGTCCGAGGGGACAAATCGAAGGACTGTGCAAATTCGGCGTTTACTGCGTTAAGTTTAATTTTTCCGCTAACTAGATTTAAATCATCATTAGTGCCAATAGTACCAGTATTATAATGATTTTGAGAAAAATCGGTGCCACGGTAATCTACCGAATAATACATCCAGCTCAAATTCACATCACCTTGCTCGGAAAAGTGATAGCGCCCATCAAGAATTCCGCCCCAATCCCAAGGTCCTTTACCAGAGGTATTACTCCAATCAACCCCAAAGGTATTAGAGTTGTTTGAATTAGCAATAGCATTACTCGGTAAGGAATCGGAATATGCTTTTAAATATAAGGCAGTCAAACCAATATCAAAGTGTGAGCGTTCACAAGCAAGACCATCCTTATCACAAGTGCTAACTGCCGTGGCATGGGCGAGCGGATTTAAAACAAGCATAATAGGGGCGATAAAAGCAATTATTTTGTTAGGCATGACAACGTCCTGTATTAGTCAATAAGAGTTAATAGGAATCGATTATAAGCTGATAGTATTCTTAATTACAAGCAGGCTTAGGCGATCATAAAGCGGAATAAACGAGGCCTAATTCATCCCCTCACTTAGAGTGCAAAGCCACCCCAAGGATGGCGCTTAAAAAATGAGCAATGAACTAGCCGACCCATCTTCCTTGCAGGAAGGGACCGCTCAAAGTTAGGTTATTTCGATCATCATCGAGTAGATTAAAATAATTTATAACCGACCAGCCAGCAGATATGGACGCGGTGCCATTAGCTAGTGGCTTGCTATAACTGAGCCCTAATTTTGCCTCGAGTTCAGGGACTGCTATGTCACGGCGTAGCGTACTATAGCGGGAACTATTATTAGACTTGCCAGAAGAGCTTAACGTGCGTCTGGCTAATAATATAGTAGCAGCGCTATTAGCAAATACGGAGAAGTTGCCCTTTAATTTATAATTAGCATCAAGGCCTAAACGTGGCCCCACCCCATCATATTTATTCTCAACCACACTACTACCGGTATTAATTGCAGGACCCGTATCAGTTGCAAAAACACTATAAGAATAGCCCGTGGATTTCTTTTGAACGTTTAAATATTGCACCCCCGCAAACAGTCGAACTATACTGCGAGGAGTGATCGCCAAGGTTTGACCAAATTCAGCGTTGACCGAATTGAGCTTAACTCTGCCTGAGCCTACCGATATACTATCAGTAGTAAAAAGACCCGCACCAAAATTATCAACACGGTGCGAGATATCGGTGGCACGATAACCCACAGAATAAGACATCCAGCTCAAGCTCAGATCATTGTTATCAGAAAAATGATAGCGGCCGTCAAGAATGCCTCCCCAATCCCAAGGTGCATAGCCCGAGGTATTCGTTCTATCCGTATTTAAAAATGATGTGCTGTTAAAGCCATTTACTGAGTTGCGAGGTAAAGAACTGGAGAAGGCTTGCAAATATAAGGCAGTCACTCCCACCTCAAAGCTCGATTTTTCGCAAGCAAGACCATCTTTATCACAGTTCTTAAGAGTCCCTGCATGGGCTAGAGGCTCCAAAAACATTAGAAGGGACAAAGAATAAGCGCTTAGTTTTCTAGACATGACAACGTCCTGTATTAGTCAATAAATGGGAAGAAGCTTCGATTATAAGCTGATACTATTTTGAATTACAAGCAAGGCTGAAGCAACTTAAAATACATTACTTACTTTCCTCTCTCTATGCTAAAATTTTGCAATTAAATCGACAAGGAATAATAAAAATGAGTGAATCGCGTATTGAATCTGACAGCATGGGTGATATTGAAGTAGCTGCGAACAAATATTGGGGGGCACAAACCGAACGTTCTTTACACCATTTTAATATTGGTAAAGACTTAATGCCTATTGAGCTAATCCACGCGTTCGGCATTTTAAAAAAAGCAGCAGCCTTAACTAATTTAGAATTAGGTAAATTACCGAAAGATAAGGCGGATTTAATTGTCAAAGCAGCTGACGAAGTGAGCCAAGGAATGCTCGATGCGCACTTCCCTCTCCATATTTGGCAAACCGGCAGCGGTACGCAATCGAATATGAATGCCAATGAAGTGATATCAAACCGTGCGATAGAACTGGCGGGCGGTATTATGGGGAGTAAAACGCCTATCCACCCAAATGATCATGTGAATATGTCACAATCCTCTAATGATACCTTCCCTACAGCAATGCATATTGCCGCAGCCCTAGCCTTTAATAAGAAGCTCATTCCAGCAGTACGCAGTTTACGCGATGCTTTAGCAGTGAAGATGGCGGCATTTAAAGATATCATTAAAATTGGTAGAACTCACTTACAAGATGCAGTCCCCTTAACCCTAGGCCAAGAATTTTCAGGTTATGTGGCACAACTGGACTCCTGCATTACGCGTTTAGAGGAAGTCTTACCCGAACTCTATGAGCTTGCTGCAGGCGGCACTGCCGTGGGAACCGGGCTTAATACTCATCCCCAATTTGCCAGTAAAGTAGCCCAACAAGTTGCCCAATTAACAGGCCTCCCCTTCATCACTGCTCCAAATAAATTTGCTGCTTTAGCCGCCCATGATGCACTCGTATTTGCCCATAGCGCTATGAAAACCTTAGCCTGCGCCTTGATGAAAATTGCCAATGATATCCGTTGGTTAGCATCAGGACCTCGTTGCGGTATCGGCGAATTAATTATCCCGGAAAATGAACCAGGTTCATCGATAATGCCTGGTAAAGTAAATCCGACGCAAAGTGAAGCCATGACCATGGTTTGTGTACAAGTATTAGGTAACGATACCGCAGTAGGAATTGCGGGTAGTCAAGGTAATTTTGAATTAAACGTCTTTAAACCCGTGATTATTTTCAATGTCATGCATTCTTTGAACTTGCTGGCCGATACTTGCCATTCTTTCCAAGAATTTTGTGCCGAAGGTATTGAAGCAAATCACCCTGTAATCGATTATTACCTCAATCATTCTTTGATGTTAGTTACGGCCTTAAACCAGCATATTGGTTATGACAAAGCAGCAAAAATTGCGAAAACCGCCCATCATGATAATAGCTCCTTACAGGAAGCGGCGCTTAAACTCGGATTTTTAACTGCGGAAGAATTTAAACAATATGTAAATCCGCAAGAGATGGTTAATCCCCAGTAGCTCACTAGGTGAGGTGGGTTTCGGCCCACCTCTCGTTTAATTCACAAAACTTTGAATTACATTTTGCATCAGTTTCATATTGTGCGAATAATCCACGGGAATATTAATCAATACTGGGACTTCGGCGCGAATGGCTTCTTGCAACACGCCAGCTAACTCAGCCGCGTCTTTAATAGTATATCCCTTACATCCAAAAGCAGCCGCATAGTGCTCGATATCATAACTCCCAAGCTCCACCCCCGCGGTTTCACCTTTATAATGAGCTGATTCTTGAAAGGACACCATGTCATAGGAATGGCTATCCCAGATTAAATGGATAAATTTAACGCCTAAGCGTTTCGCTGTTTCTAACTCCATGGAGCTAAATAAAAAGCCTCCATCACCCGATATTGAAATAATTCGGCTATTAGGATGCAATAAACTGCTGGCAATAGCCCAGGGCAGAGCAACACCCAGGGTTTGTTGGCCATTACTCACTAAAACTTGGCGGGCATATTCTGCACCGTAATAGCGGCTCATCCAAATGTAGTTAGAGCCTATATCAAGGGCTATATGGGTATCCTTGGTGACGATTTGGCGCAATTCATGAATAATACGCAAGGGATGAACGGGTGTTCCATTAAAATGTTGCCCCTCATTACTTATACCTTCATTTTCTTTAAAAGCAGCCGCTGTTTCATTAAGGAAATCTTTAGAAATTTGGCAAGCAAGTTTATCCAGCAAATGATCTAAACTACTAGCGATATCCCCCACTAATTCCACTGCCGGTAAAAAGGCATTATCTTGGGGACAAGCAATTACATCGAGCACCACTAAAGGACGTTCCTTGTTTTTATTCCATAAAACAGGTTCAAATTCAATCGCGTCATAGCCAACGGTGATAACGCAATCAGATTGATCCAATAACTTATCAGCAGGTTGGTTACAAAATAAACCCACTCTTCCCGCAAAAAGGGCTTGTTCCTCCGGCTGCGCCCATTTTCCTGGGCCTTGAAAGGTCGAGGTATAAGGAATCCCGGTTTTTCTCAGAAAATTTTTTATTGCGCTTGCATAAGAAGGTCTTGAGGCATCCATGCCAAAAAGAATCATGGGTCGCCTACTTTTATTAATGATTGCCGCAGCAGCTTCCATCATCTCGATGCTTGCCGCTCCTTGTTGTACACTTTTGCCCCAGCGAGGATTAATCGTGCCGGGAAAAGGCGCAAGTCCAATATCTTTAGGCAATGAAATAAAGGCTGCCCCTTGCCGCCCTCCTTCTGCCGCGCGGATAGCGTTTCCCATAATTTCACCGAGCTGGTCAGGGGTTACCACTTCGGCACTGTATTTAGTAACGGCCTTCATTAAGGTCACACTATCTAGCGATTGGTGGGCTTTTTTTAACCGCTCATTAACGGAGACTTCGCCACCAATTGCAAGCACAGGATCCCCTTCACTGGTTGCCGTTGAAAGACCGGTTACTAAATTGGTTACACCTGGTCCTGATGTTGCTATACATACCCCTATTTTCCCTGTTAGCCGTCCGAACGCTGCGGCCATAAAAGCAGCATTTTGTTCGTGACGAACCAGAACCAATTTTATCTTAGAATGATTTAAGGCAATAAAAAAGCTATCGATTTTTGCACCGGGAACACCAAACACATGAGTCACCCCTAAATTTTCAAGTATTTTTACTAAGGCTTGAGAACAATTAATAGTTGCGCTATCCATGAAACTCTCCGAGAAGATGCTGCTGCTATGAGGTGCTTCCTCATGAGGTGCTAAGGGCTTATTGATATGAAAAATATAGATAATATTCTGAGCAATTGCAAACTGTTACATCCAAAACGCAGTGACAAAACCCCTCTTCATGCTAAACTAATTTATAAGAAAAACGCTGCAGTCTTTTCCCTTGGAGATTATATGCCTAAGCGCCACCCATTCAGCAATATATGTAAAACTAGAATCTCCGCCTCACTAAAACAGGCTCTAGAAGAACGTTGTTTAAGAACAGGGGAAAGCGTCGATCACATCATTCAAACCGCCTTAGCTGAAGAACTCGATGTGGAACACCATACCATCTTTCAAATTTCTACCTCAACCGCTTTAGTTGAAGGCGTTTATCAAGGCTGTGTCAGTATCGCTGAAATAAAACAACATGGTAATTTTGGCTTAGGTACCTTTGATTCCCTAGATGGTGAAGGTATTATGCTGCAAGGCGAGGTTTGGCAAGCTAAAGGCGATGGTAGTTTAGCTAAAGTTGCCGATAGCACGCTGGCTCCATTTTGGGTGATGACGAATTTTAAACCCGATCGCTGTGAATCGTTAAACAAGGTTTCCTGTTGGGAAAATTTGTGTGCACAAATAGATAGGCATAGGAACTCAGAAAACCTTTTTTTCTCCATCCATTTATCCGGAGTTTTCCATTCCATAGATTATCGGGTAGCCTGTAAAACAAGCCCAGGAACCGATTTAGTAACTGCCACCGAACAACAAGCCCTCTTCCATTTGGAGGATTGCGCAGGCGATTTAATTGGCTTTTGGTCGCCGCATTATGCCAAAACCCTCAATGTGCCTGGTTACCATCTACATTTTCTTAGTAAAGATAAACAACATGCGGGACATGTACTTGATTTGAAAGCGGATAAGTTAGACTTAGAACTCAGCGAACAAAACCATTTAAAAGTGGCACTACCAGAATCCAATGCATTTTTACAAGCTGATTTAAGCGCTGATCCAGCTGCCGCTTTAGCTAAAGCTGAAATGGGAAAACAAGCGCAATAAACAGTCGAATCAAATCTTTCCTAATTCGGAAAACTAGTAACTGACTATTAAAAGCAAATCTTTTGCTAAGGCTTAAACCATAATTAAGTTTTATTTCCAGTTTATCGTATGCTCATCCATACAGAGTGGCCAAAGCCTAATGCACTTGCCTAGTTCTATTCTAGGCCTCAACTGCAAGCATTTGGCCACCGACTGGCGAAAAGAATCGTTCCGCTATTGAATTACTGGTAATTGCGGTGCAGCGGCACGTTTTGGACCTGGGGTCGTTTTTTGCACCGGTTCTTTTGAGGAAGAACTACTGGCTTTTACCGCAGCAGTTTTGCTTCCTTTTACCTGCTTGGTAGCAGCTTGCTGCTCATAAGACATTGGAGCTTGTTGCTCATTGCGACCTTGTTCATACATTAGGCAGCTGCTAAGACCACCGACTAAGGATAAAATCATACTCCATTTTATTGTATTGCGTAACATCAGAACTCTCCCTGCAAATGATTAGTACAACTTATTGTTTTAAAAAGTTTTTAATACCTTATAAAATATAACAGGACTTCGCAAAATCCCCAAGTATAAAAATAGTCTTTACAGCGATTTAACTTCTGTTTTTGCTCTCAATATGTTTATAATTTCCTCTTCATTCTTTAAAGGACTATTATGATTTATGAAAATATCCTAGATACTATTGGACGGACACCCGTTGTAAAAATTAATCGCCTTAATCATGAGCTACAATGTGAACTTTATGCGAAATGTGAATATTTCAATCCAGGTGGTTCAGTCAAGGACCGTATTGGCTATGAGATGATTAAACAAGCCGAATTAGAAGGCCGCATTAAACCTGGGAATACCTTAATTGAACCTACCTCGGGAAATACCGGCATAGGTATTGCTTTAGCAGGCGCGGTATTAGGTTATAAAGTAATCATCACTATGCCTGAAAAAATGAGCCAAGAGAAACAATCTGTTCTCGAGCGTTTAGGTGCTACTATTTATCGTACCCCTACTGAAGTCGCCTCAGATCATCCTGATAGCCATATTTCTTTAGCTAAGCGCCTGCAAAAAAAAATACCCCACTCCTATATACTGGATCAATACGCCAACCCCAATAACCCTAATGCCCATTACAATGGCACAGCCCTAGAAATTATCGAAGACTTTGGCAAAGAATTAGATATGGTTGTTGCGGGTGTAGGTACCGGAGGGACTATTTCAGGCATAGCAAAACGCCTTAAAGAATATAACCCCCAAATTAAAATTATTGGTGTTGATCCCGAAGGTTCTATCTTGGGTGGGGGAACGGAGGTAAAATCCTATCAAGTAGAAGGAATTGGTTATGATTTCTTCCCCGATGTCTTGAATAATAATTTGATTGATCGCTATATCAAAACTAATGATGCTGACTCCTTCCGCACTGCAAGGCAACTCATTCAAGAAGAAGGTTTATTAGTTGGTGGCTCCTCAGGCGCTGCTATGTGGGGAGCCTTACAAGCAGCTAAAAGCTTAAACAAAGGGCAAAAATGCCTGGTGATCTTACCCGATTCTATTCGTAACTACATGTCCAAGTTTGCTAATGATCAATGGATGCAGCAAGCAGGCTATAGTCTGTGAGCTTACACCCGGGCGATAACTCGCCTAAGCACTTGGCGGCTCTCATTTAGATCACGCAGGTTATCCTGGGTGGACTAATGAAACTGTCAACAGAAAGGGAACACTCAGAGCACACCTTCACCTAAGCTTGCATAATAAGCAAGCTTAGGCTGCAGGAGCCGAGTGACGTCGCAGAGGTTGATCTAAAGATTCAAAGAACTCATCCGTATTAATATGCCCCGTACTAAGACCCTTAGCTAAGGCTTCAGCCAACATGGTAGTCTCTTCATCCTCACGCTTCCCAGGAAGATCAACAATCTTAGTTTTTCCATACTTTGCTTCTAAACGGGCAAAAAGTTGGGAATTGGATGGAGGCAAAAATTTGATAAATAAGTCGATTAACTTTGTCTTGGTTAGTTCACCATCAAAAATTAATCCATTTAGAATACTCATATTGTGCACATAGTTGTGCCAAATATCATCATTATCTGCAGCAATTTCTTTAAGTTGCTTCGCAATATTTTCATCTTCACCAAGTGCTAGTGGTTGAGGCCCAGCAATGGCTAATTGCCCCACATAAGTGAACTCATCTTTATTTTTTACGCGAGGAAAATAATGCTTATCTTGTACTTGGATCTCCATTTTAAAGGGAGACTCGGGCTCAGCAAAAGTATAAGTATCACGATGTCTTAATTCTTTATTAAGCTCTTTAAACGATAACACTAATTTTATTTTCAATGCAGCAGCTAAAGCAGCCAAAGCAGAAGGAGGTAGTGGTGTATCCATTGCCCTTAACAAATTTACTGAGGACTCATTACTTAAATCTTGCAAACTTTCTTTATAGGCTAAAGGATTTTTCAATATTTCATCGATAGTTATTTGTCGTAAAACATAAGCTAAGCATTCAACAAATTCTGATTTACGGGGGGTATTAATCAATAAACGCATACGCTCCAATGGCGTTAGGTAAACTTGATTAATTTTATAATCGGGAAAATAAGCAAAAAATTGGCTTAACAGCTCTTTTAAGCTTGCTTCGGGAAGCGAAACACCATTTTTTAAATTATCTATAAACGCTACCGCTAACGCATGAAAGGGTTCCCCACCCACATCAATAACAGTCTTTTCAGCGCCTGTTTTTTTCTTTTCCACCACTGTTGTTCTTTTAAAAAAACTGGTGCTTGGTAACATAATACTCTCCTAACCCTCAGGTGTATCTTCTATTCTAATGAATCTAGATTAAGGAAATATTAACTTTTTTACAGTGTAGTTTAAAAAATTAAAAATAGACAACTTTAAATTCAGCATGAAACCATGAGCGCCAAATAGATAAAGTAATGGACAGCAATGATAAATTATTGAAGGACTTAGCCGTACTAAAGTAATATAAAGATCTATAGACAATTTACGCAGCTCTGCTCTTTTAGCGGTGGAAAAGGTATAATAAATCGGCGGGCGTGCCTTATAGTACTTAAGTTACAAGGATATTTAATGTCTATTTTTAAGAAATTCAAAAAATTTTACCGTGCTTCAGCAGAAAACAGGACCCAGACGCACCTGTTTCTTGGCTTTGTAGTAATTCCAATCATTGGCATGACTGTTTTATATATTTGCGTAAGATTATTTTGGCTATAATTGATGCCTCTTGCCGTCTGCAAAAAAACAACAGAGGTTTTAGCTATATTCTCCTCTTTCGAGCGCTAATTCGCCCGTGGTAGATAGTTCCCAAAAATTCGTTATAGCACTACACTATTTTGAACTCATTGATGATCGATTTTGCTCACCAACTGCACCCCAGTAAGGATAAAAGGAGGCCACATGGAACCCCAGGATCAACAGGACTTAGCGACGCTTAAAGAACTATTAAGACACAGCAGTGAGTTTATAGCCTATTTTGAAATTGCTGAAAGCAAGATGCTGGAATGGAAACAGCTTTTAGAAGAACAAAGGGTCTATATTGGCCAACAGCAGGAGGCTCTCAAGAGTGAGCTAAATGCAATTAATAGCCATTTATCCGAGGCCGGGGTTACGCGGTTTCGGCTGTCCGCCGAACATATTCTCATGCAAAGCGAGGCCCATTTAAAAACCCTAGAACAAAGCGCCGCCCAGTTTATGAGCCAATTAAAGCAGAAAGAGCAGCAACTAGAATCTTTTACCCACCAATGTATCGGAAAAATTGAACAGCAAAGCCAAAAAGCAATTGACCATCTTGCTCAGGAATTAAAGCAGTATGATGTAGCTCAATTTCATCGCATTGCTAATGAAAGTTGTGTGCACGTAGAGCGGCTTGCCCAAGCAACCATTCATAAAAGCCAACGGGTTTTAGGCTTGTTTCAATTAAAACATGGCCTATTGGCAATATTCACTACCATTTTAACCGCCTTTATTGTTGCCTTATACCTCAATGGTGAGCTACCTTGGGAAATGCATCATAAAGCAATCAGTGAGCGACAGGCCGGCAAGGTATTACTTGATGCTTGGCCTAGTTTGAGTAAGGAAATTAAAGCTAAAATTTTACGTGATGAGCGCTACAATGAGGGCTAATTATGGACTTGAACTCTTAACTACTATTCTTATTTTTTTTATGCTAAGCATCGCCTGCCTGTTATACAAACAACAAAGAAAATATTGGCGACTAAGAGCCTGGCAAAAAAACCTAGAACTGAACAAACATCTACCGACCTTGCAAAAAATTTATCAAGATATTGATGGCTTTGCCTTATCACGTCAAGCACGACTTAATTATGATGTCCTGGATTACATTTATGGTGAAATTAATTTTCTTTCATTCATTGCTTTACTTTCTTTAGCCAAACCTAACCAACACACTGTATTTTACGATTTGGGTTGCGGAGTGGGCAAAGCGGTTATTGCTAGCGCACTGGTTTTTCCTATGCAAAAAAGTGTCGGGGTTGAAATTCTCCCTGAACTCTATAATTCATCGTGCCAAGCTTTAGAGCTGCTCATGCAATTTGAATCGGCTACAACCGCAGCCGGCAAGGTCCATTTTATTTTAGGCGATTTTCTCAAGGTCAATTTAGACGAAGCCAATTTTGTTTTTGTTAACTCCAGTACACTATTCGACACAACTTGGAAAAGCCTGTGCCAGCGGTTAGATGATTTACCTCATATTCAAACCGTGATTACCACCAGCAAACCGCTGCTCTCTAAGCTCTTTAGCCCAGAGCGGCACACCACCATTCAAATGAGTTGGGGCGTAGTTCCAGCTTATATCCATTTCCGCAAAACAATTTCGAACAAAGCAATTGAAAATATTGAATAATTTCTATCCCTGTCTATACTTATAAGACAAGAGAAATTGTCAGCTCCTGATGTTTTTTGGTAGCAGACTACCGTTCACGAGACAACAAGAGGTGGGTATGATTAAATCCGAACTCATTGAACAGATGGCCGCTAAAATGACACACCTAACCGAAAAGCAGGTAGCCGATGGTGTCAATAAAATATTAGAGTTGATGAGTCAAGCACTGATTGAAAATCAACGCATTGAAATTCGCGGTTTTGGGAGCTTTTCTCTGCATTATCGCCCACCCCGCAATGCCCATAATCCCAAAACAGGGGAAAAAGTGGTGACTGAGGCCAAACATAGCCCTCATTTTAAACCAGGGAAGGAACTACGCGAACGAGTTGATGCCTCGCGCAGCAAACATCCCTTGCCGAAGGAAAAAGAATAAGAGGAACTACTTACCCTAAGTACACTGACTTAGGGGTAATTCACTCATTCCTTTAGCGTTCAAAAAGCCTAAAATTATGTTCACGACAGTGCATCCCTGCTTCCACAGGAGGTATCCTCTGAATTCTCATCCCTCATAATGCTCGGAGGTTTGCTATACCTGGGATTCTATACTTAGAGTTGAACTTTTTTTGTTGCCGGGACTTAAGCGCGCGGTAAAGTAACTCCGGTTTGACCTTGGTATTTACCTGCCCTGTCACGATAAGAAACAGCACATACCTCATCGGCTTCTAAAAAGAGCATTTGTGCAACCCCTTCAAAAGCATAAATTTTGGCCGGAAGGGTGGTGGTATTAGAGAATTCTAAAGTCACATGTCCTTCCCATTCGGGCTCTAGGGGCGTCACATTGACAATGATACCACAGCGGGCATAGGTTGATTTACCCAAACAAATAGTTAAGATATTACGGGGAATGCGAAAATATTCTACCGTCCTTGCTAAGGCAAAGGAGTTCGGGGGAATAATACACACATCGGATTGCACATCAACAAAACTATTTTCATCAAAAGCTTTGGGATCAACGATAGCCGAATTAATATTAGTAAAAATTTTAAATTCATTGGAGCAACGCACATCATAGCCGTAGCTGGACACGCCATAAGAAATAATACGACCAGCTTCATTTTCTCTTACTTGCCCTGCTTGAAAGGGGGAAATCATTCCCTGCTCCAGGGACATTTTTTCGATCCAGCGATCTGATTTAATAGACACGATAACCTCGTTTACATGCAAACCTAGAGTTCTATCACAAAATGCAGAGAAACGAAAGTTTGTAAGGCATTTAAGGGTAAAAAATATACAGCCTAAAGAGGGGTCAATCGCAGCCAGGCACCAACTGCTGCTTCCGTGTATTGAATCTTTCATAGGCATAATTTAAAACTTAAGCAATATGAAAAGACCTTTTTTACTATGCCCTATTAAGAGCGGCAGCAATCTGGTCCCAGGGGTTTAATTATCGATTAGGTGTCGCGGATAAGACTGTGGGGCAATGCCAACATTGGGTTCCTTGCCACTTATTTTTACCGTTCAAACACTTACTGCTACCTGCCGCGGCTTGTCCGCGGCATCCAGTCGAATTAAATCATTGGCAAAGTTATCTATAGATCTCGCCATTTTGGCTGAAGTTCCTCGATTAAATTTAGTCTCTATTTCTAAGGACTATGTTTGCAACACTCTTCACGACGAGCGGCTTCAAGATTACCAGAGGCAATTCAATAATATAGGCTGCATGAAGCGATTTTATGAGTATAAGAAAAACACTGAAAAGAGATATAACTACCAATAATAGGTGGGTAAGACCAAGAGTAAGATCCTGCTGAATTCACTCATCACTAAGCCCTTACTCTCCTTCAATATCATCAAAGCGAAGCAGATCTTAGCAGCAGTAGTTAGCTAGAAAAAATTGTACAGTTGCCATGGCGCCTGCTTGCACCACGGCAAATTTCATTGTACCGCTTAGAAATATACCCCTATTTGTGCTGATACCGTATCAGAACCCTTTCCAGTACCAACCGTAGGCAGGTTAGCAGGAAGGGTTGGTATGGCGGAATTGGCGCCATTAGCAAATTGACTGGGTGCATAATCTATATCGTGGCGGTATTCAATACTCTCAACAGTATCTTTCCAAATTGAAATATTAAATACGCCAATGAAACGCTGCAGCGGTAAGTTTAGTGCTAATGCATCGTGGGTCCATTGATAGCCTATACCTACCGAGGAGGGGCGGTCAAAGGCTTTGAACGTCATGTTAGCTTCCAACTGGCCTGATTGTGGCTTTGCTCCCCGGCCATTCATGCTCAAATCCACTGCTCTAAATGGTTCGGTGGCGGTAAGCCATTCAGCTGCGAAGTTATAGCGATCGATCCCGATATTGCCATGAATGTCGAGCGCCGGTGTTTTACGTACCCATTCATTACCATTGGTATAGGAACCAAAACCGCCAAAGGTAGTTCCCGGGGTGGAAGCAGTAATCTGCATACCGGCCGCATCGTCGATGGAGCTAATGTAGCTCGCCCCAACTTCGCCATTAATATCATCTTTAGCAAAAACGTAACCTAGGTTTAAGCCACCTACTCCAGATTTTCCTAGCGTGGTATCGCTTTTATAACCATATACTGCCGCAAAGGGTCCAGAATCTTCCTGGGATTTATAACCAAAAATGAAGGGTCTGGATTTAGTTCGCGCCATGTTCATCGTTAAGGGAGCACTAATCATAGCGCTCGAGTAACGACCAAAGGGTACGTATAATTGTCCGGCGGTAAAATACAAGGGAGTTTTATCTAAATTCCCAATATTCACAAAGCCCATATTGAGGTTGAATGCCGAATTGTTAATTCTTGGGCCAACGGAGGGCGGACTTTCATCGTAAGCAATAGCAATGTATGCTTCTACGTTTTGGTTTAAAGCTGCCGCGAAATCAATTTCACTAGAGCCTAAAGTTAGATCCCCATCGGTTCGTCCTACATAGGGACGGTTCACTACAGCCTGGGGCTCAGCCTTACCACTGATCGCAATAATAGGCATTTCCGGCATAGGATAGCCAATACGTTTATACGCTCGATACAAACGTCGTCTTTGCTGCATTAAGCGAATATCGCGGTTGATACTTGAGATATTTACAATGTAGTCGGAACCATCAAAGGCCGGTCGATCTCCAAGGAAGGGAGAGCTAATTACGGGCGTTCCTGCAATGTAGGTAACGACATGATTATCTGCAACCAGCGCAGTTGGATAAAAACCAATCGATTCGGGGTGAGCTTCTGGGGCATGTACCGTTAGATTGGTAGAGTGGAAGCTTTCAGCTTTACTTTTCGGCTTAGTCGGCACTCGTGGGCTTGCTGGTGTTGGGCTTGCATTAGCAGCTGGTTCTTCGTTCTTAGTTTGCGCATTTAACTTGCTTTGCATTTGGGCAAGTTGCGCTTGTAAGGCTTGAGTTTGCTTTTGCAATAATTTAATTTGTTGTTGTAACTGTGGATCTTGTTCCGCATAGAGTGGTGATGAGAAACAAACTATTGCCAATAAAATTTTTTTTAACTTCATGCGGATACCCCCCTGCTTATTATTTTTACTTCCTGACTTAACGAAGCAAGGATTATAGCCTGACAAATATATGCTGACTAGGACTAATATGCAAAAAAAGTTCATCATGTCAAATGGGTCGTCAATTAACCTGTTGACCGCCTAAAACGACTAGTTTTTTGCAGTGTTTTGGATATGAGACTTTATGGGGAGGGAAGAAGAGAAAGGACAGCAGAAAAAAAAAGCCCATCCGTAGATGGGCTTTTCATATTATCTTAGTTAGCTAAGATTATACGTTACCAACATACTTCAGACCGAAATATGGGCCAGTGAAAGCAACGTTGCCTTCATGAATAACAGGAGTAACACCTGCTACAGTAGAAGGATGAGTGCTGTGGTGAACGTTTAAGTAATCAACCCACATGTAACCAGCATCAAGAGTTAAATCACCTTGAGCCATTGCATAAGTGTAGTTAGCACCTAACTTAGCTTCGAATTGTGGAACAACAGCTGTTCTAGAACCAGAGTAGTATGTACCACCACCAGCTACAAGAACTGCATCGCTGAAGCTGCTTGTGCCAACTAATAGAGCTGCAGCACCTTTACCATAAACACCAAAGCCGTTACCAAAGCCATAGTTCATGTCTAAACCAGCACGTGGACCGAAACCGTTGAACTCATTGTTCCAACCAGCTGTAGTAGTGCCAGAACCGTTAGCAACTAATACGAAAGGATTAGCTTTAGAGTTTAAACGAGAGTATTGAACACCACCGTGGAAACGCATTCTGTTAGTAGCGCTGAAATCAACAGTTTGACCTAATTCAACGTTAACTTCATCCCAAGTACCTTCGAAATGGCTGTAATCGCTTACAGTTGGGAAGTAGAAGTTTACGTCGTGATCTAAGTGATTCCAGTTAACGTTGATGTCGTTACCTGTACCGTAATGGTAGCCAGCTTCTAAAGCAAAGCCCCAATCCCAGTCATCATTAAACGTGTTGAACACGCCATTAGCTGGAGTAGCGAAATAACCGAAAGGACCGCTAGCAACTGGTTGAAGATATAGTGCATAACCACCAATTTCCCAAGCAGTTCTTTCGCAAGGTACTGTAACATTACCTGGGGTGCAAACTGGTCCCATAGTACCAGCGAATACTGCACTGCTACCTAAAGCAAGAACAGCTACCGCTGTTTTTTTCAAATTTAACATGCTTATCTCCACTTTTTTTATTATTAATTTCCGTTTGTTACCAATTTAAAAATATCAGCAACAGTACGTGTTTTCGCTCTAATCGAGAACGTACCTGGATGAATTATCCAGCTGGACTTTAATAAAGTCAACAGTATTACTGAAATTTCTTAAAAAGTTCCCCTATTATACATTACCTACATACTTCAAACCAACGTATGGCCCAGAAGCCGCAAAGCTGCCATCACTCACCACACCCACTGTTGCAAGAGAGCTTGTAACAGTATTATGATGAACGTTTAGGTAGTCAAACCACATATATCCCGCATCAAGAGTTAAGTCCCCTTGCGCAAGGGCATAACTGTAATTTGCCCCTAATTTAGCTTCAAACTCAGGAACAACAGCGGTTCTAGAGCCTGAAAGTGTACCGACGCTCACTAAGTCAGAAAAACTACTGGTACCCACTAGTAATGCTGCAGCACCCTTTGCATAGATGCCAAAGCCACTACCCAAATTGTAAGACATATCTAAACCAGCCCGTGGACCAAAACCATTATAATCGGAATTAAAACCGGTAAATTCTATACCGCGGTTAATCCCAGAGTTTATTCTTGAGTACTGTACGCCGCCATGAAAGCGCATGGTATTGGTAGTGCTGAAATCAACACGCTGACCTAACTCGACATTAACTTCATCCCAAGTAGTTTCATAATGTCGAATGTCTGCTAAGGTAACAAAATGATCAGAGCTAAAATCAACATGATTCCAATTCACATTAACATCATTGCCTGTTCCATAGTGATACGCAGCTTCCAAGGCAAAACCCCAGTCCCAACCTGCATCAACAGCATTAAAACTACTACCGAAATTGCCTAAGTAGGCAAAGGGTCCTGAAGTATGCACTGGCTGTAAATAAAGTGCATATCCACCTAGTTCCCACGCAGTTTTTTCACAAGGAACAGTAACATTACCAGGGGCGCAAACTGGTCCCATAGTACCAGCAAACACTGCACTGCTTCCTAAAGCAAGAACAGCCAGGGCTGTTTTTTTCAAATTTAGCATGCATTGCCTCCACTAGAATATTAACTGAGTACTCGTCATGAATAACTCATTGACAAATCATTACCTTACATGTCCTGCAAACAAGAAACATGCAATGATATGAGTATTTGCACTGAATTTTAATAAGTCAAGGAATTCTAATAAAAAAAATGAATATTTTCAAAAAGATACCTTCAATTTAACCAAGGGATCTATTTTCTGAGCACATTGACAACTACGCGTCTGTTTGCAGCGCGGCCTTCATCTGTATCATTTCGGGCTACCGGTTGTTGGGCACCTACCCAAGTAACATAGAGTTTTTTCTTAGGCAATCCTTGCGAAAGCAAGTAATGGCTCACCTCTTCGGCACGATATTCTGATATCGCATTATTATACCCTTTACGCCCACTATCATCAGCATAACCAACCACCCGGACCACTTCGACTTGGCTGTCCGCAGCAACATAGCGGACTATTTTTTGAAGCTGGACTTTATCCTCATCAGTGATCATTCGGCTATCGGAAGCAAAATGCAGAATACTTTCTTTGATATCATTGTAATTAAAAGGTAATAAATTACTGATGCAATGTTGGTATTTAGAATAGACTTTTTGGAACCGGATCGGTGATAAAATAACCGTTGTAGTAAAACCTTGTTCATTGCGGTAGTTAAAATTAGCTTGGTAGCCTTGCAATAAAAAAGAAAGCAATTTCAAAGTGGGATCGCGGGGTAAAAATATGCCGTATTCTCCGGGTTTAATAAAGGATTTAGCGACCAGGTAATTTCGCCCCGCTTTCCAAACAGGCGGGCTGGCCAAGACTAAAGCAGGTAAGGTCCGTTGGACCTGATCCCAAGTGCGCAAGATAAAATGAGGATTCTTGGTGGCATACTGCTCAAAATAACCTACTCCATAATTGGGAATTGCCAGGGATAAACCACAGCGCAATGGATTTCCAGACATTCGCCATTCTTCGTCGCCCATTGGACTAGCAAAATCAAGATGAGTTATATCCGCAAATCCTAAAGAGGAAACTAGGCAAGATGCGTATACCCCGGTTTTAAGCCATTGTACCCACCTGTAATTATTTGCCATCGCTACTCATCCTAAGTCGGCTATTCGTGTTATTCTTGGCTATCGGCAAAGCAACTATATTCTTTATATGCAAACCTTAATCCTTAATCGCCCTGATGATTGGCATGTCCATTTTCGTGATAATGAACTCCTACAACACACCGTACCGGCAACAGCAGCTCATTTCGCACGGGCATTAGTGATGCCTAATTTAAAACCTGCCTTAACGACTGTTGAATCCATCAATAATTATCGAGAAAGAATTAGTGCTACTACTTCTAAAGATAGTACATTTATTCCCTATATGACGTTTTATTTAAATGAATCGGTTCAAGCAGCCGAGTTAGAAAGGGCAGCCCAAATTCCCTACATTTTAGGAGCAAAGCTTTATCCGGCTGGCGCAACTACGAATTCTGAGGCCGGAGCAAAAACCTTAACCGCTCTCTATCCGCTATTAGCCTTAATGCAGGAACAAAATTTGGTTTTACAAATTCATGGGGAAGTAACCCATAGCGATATTTTTGAACGGGAAGCTTTATTTATTGAAGAATATTTAAAACCTATAGTTAAAAATTTCCCCCACTTAAGAATCGTACTCGAACATATCTCGACTAAAGCTGCGGTAGACTTTGTGCGTGAGGCCCCTCCAACCGTAGGAGCAACCATTACCATTCACCACCTATTATATAATCGTAATCATTTATTGGCTGGTGGCATTAAGCCTCATTTCTACTGCCTACCCATTTTAAAACATGAGCAGGATCAAAAAGCCTTACAGCAAGCTGCTATTAGTGGAAATCCTAAATTTTTTGCCGGCACCGATAGTGCACCGCATGCAGTGCATACCAAAGAACATGCTTGTGGCTGCGCCGGTATTTATTCCGCGCCTTTTGCTTTAGCCTTTTATACGCAAGTCTTTGCCCGCTTAAATAAATTAGCACTCTTGAATCCTTTTATGAGCCACTATGGTGCTGAGTTCTACCAATTACCAATTAATAAAGAGCAGATAGAATTAGTGCAAAAGCCGCAAAAAATTCCTTTATCCATGCCTTTAGGCGCCCACAGCGTAGTACCCATGGGCGCTGGAGAAGAAGTAGAGTGGAGGGTTAGTGATGAAAACGCGTAAAACTATTCTTAGCACCAATATTAAAGATCGTTTTCGTGGTTTTTTACCTGTAATCGTTGATATAGAAACGGCCGGTATTGACCCCCAAAAAAATGCTCTTTTAGAGATATGTATCGTGTTTCTCAGTATGAATGAGCACGGTTTCCTGCAAAGGAAAGAAAGTCATTTTGAACACATCATTCCTTTTCCAGGATCCGAATTAGATCAAAAATCACTCGATTTTATCCACGTCGATCCTTTTCAACCCTTACGTTTCGCCATAGAAGAACATCAAGCCTTAGAGCATTTATTTCAATTAATACATAAAGAGCTTAAAAAAACCCACTGTCAACGAGCTGTTTTAGTGGGGCACAACGCTTGGTTTGATTTATTATTCTTAAAAGAAGCAGTCAAAAGAACCGGGTTACATTTCCCCTTCCATGCCTTTACTTGTTTTGATACCGCAACCTTAGGCGGTTTCATCTATGGACAAACTGTTCTGGCAAAAGCCGCCCATGCAGCTGGTTTAGGCTTCGATCCCAATGAGGCCCATTCAGCAATTTATGATGCGGAAATAACTGCAGATCTTTTTTGTATCATGGCTAATCAATGGCGTGAAATGATTAGCTAACTTTTGGGTATTAAATAAGTGGGAGAGACCTGCCGACTTTAAGTCCGACAGGTCGCGATGTCTACATTAGGGCGGGCTTCTCGATTAATTTATCCCTTAGTTCATCCCGCTCTTCTTTAGGTTTTTTTACGGCCATGAAACCATAATAATTAGTGGCGGCTAGAACAACATCTTTATTGTTACACCTCTTTTTCTCACTAACTCATGTTACGCACATAAACTTGTAGTTTGACTAAAAAGCATTAGAATTCCGCCCTTAATTTTAGGGAGGGAATTAAATGGATATGCTTGATCTTTATAGTGATTATTTGATTT
>NZ_RZGQ01000240.1 GCF_003989735.1 Legionella sp. km772
AAGTGAAATAAAAAAATCTAAAAATCCTTCTTCCAGCTTCATTCCTATATCCATTTAAATGAAGCTAGCCTCTCATTATTTACCGATTTAAGCTAGATTTTTTTCATGAGGTGGCCCTGGATCTTAAGTTTTGAGTTATTGTTCACTAAAAACTATTATGGTAACCTCAATATATCTATAAAAATCTTGGAGCCGCTGCGGTTCCAAGATGCAGTAAAATTGCTGTCTTTTTGGAACAATTTTTCTAGTTAGACCATAGTCGAACCGAGACTATTCTTTAAAGATATGTCGCTCCTTTCTAATTAGCTAGCCAGGGAGTCCGGTAATAGTGCAAGGGAGTAAGCATTGTATTAGAGCGCGCATCAAACTCTTGATAATCGTTTAGGGATGTCATTTTTGGCAACAGTTCATGCAGGACATTACAAGGAGTTCAATAATGGTAAATCTACACTTCAAAAGAATCTTAATTTTAGGACTACTAACGGTTTCTTTTAATACGAATGCGCAGACTGATAAAAATGTATTGATGCAACGCTGCCGCGATTTATCGGAAAATATTATCTCTTTAGTTTATAGTCAAGGACGAAGCTCTTGTGTGGAAAAATTAAGTTCCGCATCGATGGAAGTTGAAGCAGCAGGGGATTGGATTATGGCAGACAATCCATTATCTGCAAAACAAGAATTAGAGCATGCTATGTTCTCTCTCCAATACGCCGAATTAAATAGTTGCAACCGTTATATCCAAATTTCCCACGCAAAACTTGAGGCCCAAAAAATAAGAAATCTACTGTAAGGCCTCAGTGGAAACCGAGTATCATCTCACTTTTTACCAGCGTTATTTTTATTAAAGCGCTGGTTTTTTTATTTGGATCTGTATATTTTTGCTACAATTTAATTAGAGACAATTAACCGAGAATATCATGGCTGATCCTGATGTTAAATTAACCCATGACTCAAACACCATACGAACCCCCGAAGAATTCGCCCTTGATCTGGCTAAGTCGGGTACAGATAACTATTTAAACATGAATGAGCCACTGGCCGGAGCAATGACTCAGTTATTAGGTGATGGAGTACCAGGACCCATGGGTAATGAGTTAACCGGCACTGATGATCAGATAGAACAAGAAATAGAGGCCGAAGAAAATAACTATAACGGTCCTTCGATGACCCCCCATCCATAGCAAATCCTTAAAAAAGCTTGTTATTTGCTCCCGACTTAGCTATTATTCCCAGCAAGTCGGGGCGTAGCGCAGCCTGGTAGCGTACTAGCATGGGGTGCTAGTGGTCGAAGGTTCAAATCCTTCCGTCCCGACCAATAGAATCAATAAGTTACAGTATCCCAGTCAAGCACTATACTAAGTCGATCCAAAAATCCCTTTTCTACCTCTCGAACTAAGCCATTATTTTTAACTATACTTTATCTATTTCCATTTGATGTGCTCTTCCCCATTTAAGGGGGCAGCGATAATCACCCGCAGAGCACCCTAACACGCCCTCTATAATTTTCAAAATTCCTAAACCCATAAGCCCATCGTTGTATTAGTTTTCATCTTTCGATGAAAGCCTTCTGTTATTCCATTTGATTTAGTAAACCGCCACATTCTAACTATGTTGCTCTATATAGGGCGTTAATAGCAACGTTCTAGGAGTTCACCAAGTCGTGCGTTTATGCTTATTATTACCAGGACCGTAGGTTGGGCCGTTCGGCCCAACAATGATATTACGGCTCTTCCCAAGTAGTTAGCGTTTTACCTAGAGCAGCTAAAGCTTTAAAAGGACTTTGTTTTAAATCATGAAGCATATCCAGGCAATAAATAGGTATCACTTCCCGGAACTTCTTTTGATTTAACGACTTGTTCATTAATAGTTGATGAAGTTGTGGTTGAAATTGATAAATAGCGTCTATGGCTGGATTTTGGGTTAAGAATGTATCTCGTTTCCTTTGTTTCTCAGGAGTAAGCCTGTCTGGTCTTGTTCTTAATAATGCCAGGATTCCTCGATTGTTTTTGACCTGACTAGAGAGTTCTCGATAGGTCATCATCCACTGGTGTTGCATTAACCCTATGACATGAAACCTATCGGCTACTATATACTATAAGGGCATTAGGAAAGTACTTTTAACCAGAGAGCGATAAGTGGGTTAGCCTAGACTAGATTGATTAAAATGCCCCCTTATTTGGGGTCGAGCCAACGATTTGCATATTGTATAAATGCAATATATTCCTATATATTACTATATTTAAAACTACTCATCGATTTTTAAGGGGTGAATCATTAAATTTTTAATTTTGACGCTTTTCTTTAACACTCTATCTATTTCCTCCTACGCCCTATCTGCAGAAGATGTAGCTCAGATTTATAAGGAGTCTAAGATAACTGCGAGCAATGTGTTTATTGGTGATTCTCTAACTTGGTATGTACCTTGGAATGAATTGCTGGGTAATAAAAATGTGCTAAATCGTGGTCGAAGTGCGGACACTACAGCAGCAATATTAAAAAGGATGGATGGTGTATTATCAGCTCAACCTAAGCGAGCATTTTTGATGATGGGAATGAATGATGCATTAGAAGAAAAAACAACGGTTGATAAAACATTAAGTAATTATCAAAATATTATAGATTTGCTTAAGAAAAATGAAATTAGTATCGTTGTTGTTTCTACTTCACCATGTAATAAAGTACTCAATAAAAAATGTGTTTATGGATTACCTAAGATTATTGAGATTAATGCCCGACTTAAATTATTGACGAAGAAGTATAATATCCCCTATTTGGATTTATATTCATTGTTGAGCGGTAAAGATGGATTAGAGGCGAAGTATGCAGGTGATGGTATTCATTTCAATCTAGAGGGTTATAAATTGTGGGTTTCTCTCGTTGCTCCTTATGTATTATCATAGAAAAATAAAGGCATTCAGCATAACAAAAATTTAGTTCGCTATGCTCCTGTCCGGTGGAATTTCTTTTCTCGGTGGGTTTTTCTCAGCTTAATCTTTTTTGCGGCATTAAAAGAATTGAACATCTCGATTGGAGCAAGGCAGGATATGCAATTTCCCTACACTTGCCTTTAATTGGGGATATTCCTTCAATAAATGTATTAGGTTTTTTAAAAAATCGATTACTGAAGAGTACTGTATCGATGTTGAATGATCGCGTGGCTATGTAATTATTCATGTTCATACTTTTTATAGTACCTAAGGTAGTACGTAATTTTTATAAGAGCTCAAACACACTTTTATAATTTACTAGCTAATTACGAAAGGTATTCTATATTCTTTGAATATATTTGTTTCTATAAAAAGGAATTCCATATGGGACTACCTAATTTACATGCAATATTATTATATATCCAAGATACTATCTCATTTTGTGGGGTTCTTATAATTTTCTTAGGTGTGTTAACCGCCTTGTGGCGATACTTTTCTTATATATTTTTAACTAGAGAAGATACTAGTATTAATCAAATAAGATTGCGGCTTGGAAGAATATTAACCTTAGGATTGGAGTTTATTGTAGCCGCTGATTTAATAGGAACCACCACCGCGCCCGATTATTATTCAATTGGTATTGTTGCAAGCATAGTTTTGATACGGACTTTACTAAGTTACTCATGTTACGCACGGTCAATTTTAAGCTGCCATATTTTTAAGCTCCTGCCAAGCAATCTGGTTCGCTCTAAGAATCAATTTGTACTTAATAGCAAAGTGATTTAAATGAGTTT
>NZ_RZGQ01000241.1 GCF_003989735.1 Legionella sp. km772
CAATTAACTAAAAATCAGATGAAAAGGCAATCTATTAAGCGGCTCAGAAAAAATGCTGGATGGGATGATTCTATTTTAACCACTATCTTATCTCAAAATTTTTCATGAGGTGACCCTGGCCAACTTATTAAAAACTTCCCTGTTCGTAAGATATATTGATAGTCTGTTAGGGAGCTTTTAAAAGCGTGTAGAAAGAAAATATACGATGCAATCTATCAGACTTAACTTGACCGAAATAGGATACTCAGGCCCCTTCTTGATTTATTGCTCATCTTCGACCTCGAACAACTTAGCACACTGAGTGCTCACGCTGTCAAGGGTTCTTTAAAAGCGTAATTACATAAATTCCGAACTCAATACATACTATATGTCATTGTTTCTATTATTAAAAGAGCGGATTTACTTGCAAATTGCATAAAGGTGGTTCAGGCGATTAGTCTCTGGCAGCCTTAGGAGCAGATGTTTTCCGCAGGAAAAATATAAGGTATACGAAAAGGCGTCAGTCATGGGGGAGCATAGCACTTGGGCTCCCCAGGGAGTTCAAAATATTTATATTTAATTGTATATAATATTTTTTATAGTATAATTTATACAATTTTATTTACCGCAGCTTTCACATGTCCATGTCTCTCAAATTAAAAGTACCCTTTAATGACCAATCTTCATGCCACACTCTCACAACTTACTTACACTTAACACGATATGTATAATTAATGATCATCTAGCCTTCAATTTGATATAGGAATCGAATAATGCCGCATCAAAATCAACAAAATGTAAAAGATCCAAAAGAAATAAATAGATATAGTATGTTTAGTACAGCGATCAACACCTCTATTGGACAAACTGTCTTATTTTCTGTTGGTGCTGCTGTACGTCATCAGCCTGTTCACAAAGGCGCATTAACTGCCTTAGCAGGCGGGGCAATTATAGGCGCAATTGTAGGAGTTGTTGGTTCCACTTTGGGAGTAAAAAAGGAAAATACATCATTTGCACTAAAGGCTTGTGGTTTTATTCTTGAGCAATCATGCTTATTTGCGACAATGCCCATGGGTGAAAAGGTGGTTCCGTTTGTTCAAAATTTGTCTTTGGTAACAAAAATTGAGGACCAACTCATTGGTGGAGCTATTTTGTCTTCTCCGAGTCTTTTTGTTCTACTGATGACCATATGCTGTTGTTGTTGTTCCGCTGCACTAGATCCAGAAAAAAGAAAAGCAGCAGCTAATTTTATATCAGAACAATTTGGCTCAGCAGAACTTGTTTTTGCCGTAGCAGAATATGTAACTCCCGTTGACGCCCAAGCTGTTCTAATTGATATTGAAGCTGGACCTAATCCACAAATCAATGCAACTCCAGTTAGAATACAAGATATTGATTTGGCTATAGCTACTACTATTAACACTAGATCCATGGCTAAAATGTAAAATAGCTGGAAGAGCGCTAGGCCAATATATGAATTTTTATAATAATCGAGAATGTTCTATTTTACATGATGTTACAAAGGAACAGGTGAGTAATATAAAAATCAATTTATTGGCTGCAGCGCCTACCATCCTCCCTCAATATTAAACTTTTTTTGTTTATTTTATACTGTATTATTTAATTCAATGATGATAGCAATCCCCTGATGTCTGTTTATTTATAGAGCAAAAATAGTTGACCCTATAAATTTAGCTTTAATCTGGGATTGCGACGCATCTAACAATCTCGCCAACATGGAGCAGTACAATGAGTGAGCCTAAATACATTACCATTAATGGGGTGATGAAAAAAAAACCTAACTATGTCCCCCCAGGTGGAACCGAAATTCCTCACGCTACCCCAGTGAATGCGTCAAATGCACCCTTAGCTGTGGTTTCTTCAATGGCTGATATTGATCATGTCCAAGAAACTTTAGGTCCTCCCCTTCCTTTATCTGCAAGCACAGCGAATACTATCGAAATGCTCCAAGATGACTACATGCTACAAAAATATAAATCACGCACCCCACTTGATGGTGGTGAGCTACTGGATCAAGTTGGCGAGCGTTTTGCAAAGTATGAAGTTCCTTTAGGTATGCTCAATAAATTAATGATGTTGAGCGAATATAAGTTAGACTTCCTTATTGATGACAGTGGCTCTATGTCCGCACCTACCGATGTGGATGCACTCGATGCCACCGAACCCGTTAAGACTTTAATTTCCAACCGACTCGGGCGCCCTCCTCGGCCGGGAGAAAAAATGACTCGAATTCAAGAGGCAGAGGACCGCCTGCATGTGATGATGAGCTTTTTAGCTTATATGCCCATCGAACATATTCAATTGCGCTTTTTGAACAAGCATGTTAATGGAGCAAAACCATTTATTTTAATACGCGATGGCAAGACGCCTGAAGAGTTTGAAGAATACGCTCATCAGGAAATTCGTAACCAATTTGCCAGTCTGCGTCTAGCAGGAACCCCTGTAGAAAAACCTCTACTGGATGGCTTTGCACAAGAAGGTAAATGGGCTCACTATTTATTTAATGATGGTGAACCCAACGAGGGAGGCGCTCGAATTGCCAAGCTTATTGCTAATCGTCCCCATCCTGAAAATCATCCCCTCACCTTAATTAGCTGTACGAATGAGGATAATGAAACGAAATGGATGAAAGAAGTAGATGCTCAAGCTAAATATGTAGCTGAAGTGGATGATTTTAGTGATGAAAAGTTTGAGGTGGAAAGAAAACAAGGAAGTGCACTACCTTATACACGAGGGCTATGGCTTCTTTGCCAGTTAGTTGCAGCCATTAATCCTTTTGATTTAGATGCACTTGATGAGAATTTACCATTGACTAAATTCACCTTGGATAATATTTTGGGGCGCAAGTTAAGCCCAACGGAATATCAATATTATTTTGAAAAAAATCCCAATGCTGCCTTATATGTTAATGAATATTCGCGCTTTTTAAATGAGGAGTTGCTTGCCCGGGAAATTATTTCATCAACAGTTCAAGACGCTAGAGAAAAAAATGCCGGTTATATTAGCGGAGAAAGACCCGAAAAACCTTTGGCTAATATCAACTCTCAGTTAGCTCCAATCACTGCAGTAGCGCAGAGGGCATTTTCAGCTCAATACCCCACCACTACTGTCGATGATGTGACAAAACAATTAAGTGCAGTAAGCATTGCGCCTAACGCAGCTTTCATGCCTCCAGCACCCACTTCAGCAGCAGAACCAACACAAGCAAAGGAGCATGGTTTTTTTAATGTGGTGTAAATTATCAATTCTTTAACCTGATCTGCCTTCCATAGTGTAGCCATCCTAAACTGGAGCTACACCATATTATCTAAATCTCATTATCTAAATCTCAGGTAAGGCCCTCGCTTCTAAAGCAACCAAAAGATAATGTCGCTTTTAGTCTTGCTTCAGCTTTTAGTTTTTTGCAATTCACAGTTTAATCGCCTAAAAACCACTATGTCCTAAAATAATTTGGACTTTTGCTTACTCCAAAAACTCAATTTTTCGATGCAGCAACCAATCTGGTTTTCTTTAATTACTCATGTTACGCACGGTCAATTTTAAGCTGCCATATTTTTAAGCTCCTGCCAAGCAATCTGGTTCGCTCTAAGAATCAATTTGTACTTAATAGCAAAGTGATTTAAATGAGTTT
>NZ_RZGQ01000242.1 GCF_003989735.1 Legionella sp. km772
AAAAACTCATTTAAATCACTTTGCTATTAAGTACAAATTGATTCTTAGAGCGAACCAGATTGCTTGGCAGGAGCTTAAAAATATGGCAGCTTAAAATTGACCGTGCGTAACATGAGTCATTTAGCCGGTTTTTTTATTGAAACCACCGAACGAAATCCAAGTATTGGTTTATTAGCCATGGCTGCATATATCTATGGCGCCGGGGCTATTTTAGCACCGAGCAAACTTGCCGCATTATTGACAAAATTGCATTTAAAAGGCTTGATTGCCGGCATTGAACCCACACAAAAACTGGCTCATTTCATGAGCCATGGCAAAACGTCTGAAGCCATTTCGGCATCCGCTACCTTTTGGCAAGGAACTATAGCAGGAGGTAATCTTGATAAATTTTTTATTAATGCCATTGAAGCCTTGAAAAATGATCCTGCAGAACTTGCTATTCTTGCCTGTTTAGCGCTATCCATGGGGTATGGAATAACTAAAATTGTCCCTAATCTACAAAAGGAAATGGGTGAATTTCCCTATACTACTTATGCAGCTTTAGGCGGAAAAAGTGGAGCTGCTCTCTATGACATTATTATGCACCCAGGGGATGACTGGCTTCTTGGAACCTGTAAATGGTTTTGTAAAAATACGCTCACTGCCCTAAAAATTACTTTCGCACCTTTTGTGGAGGCCTATTATTATGGCTATAGAAATGGGTTTATCAACGGGTGGAAAAAAAGTTATCGTTTATTAAAAAACAAACTACAAGAAGCTTTAGCAGCAAGTATCGATTTGCTATTGACTTGTTTTACCATACCACTTATTGAGGGCAGCGCCTTATTAATTCATGTGCCTTTTAGAGGCTTTACCAATATCCTTCGCACCCTTTTAAGCTATATGGCTTATGTCAGTGGCCTAAGTACCTTTTCCTCCCCTCTTGCTACTCTCAGCAAAACTTTAAATTATGGCCTCACCTCCAGTTGCAACTGGCTAGAAATGCAGGTTAGTAGAATGAAAGAAAGTATAGTGTCGGGACTCCATATAAAAAGATTGCAACTTTATCATTGGGCTTTTAACTGCGATCAATCGCAAGAGCACTCGGCTCCTGAGCGAGAAAATCAACACTTATACACTACAAAAACCAGTTGTCATGCCAGCAGTTTAAGTCTATTAAATGAGGGGTTAAAAGCGAGATGCTTGGCTAATAATGACAAGATAGAGAACATGCTCCATTATTCTCCATTATTTTCTTCTGCAAAAAACGAACAGGATAGAGAAAATGAGGTAAAATTAATATTCCATGCTAAATTTTAGCAGAGGAAGTGAGATATGTGGTGTAATATTGTTCAATATTATGTATAATTAAATTAATTGAAGTAATGAGGAATATATTTATGGCTAAACATGACCCTAAAAAGCATAGTGATTCATCTTCAATACGCCGTGAACCTCCTCAACAAGAATCCAGTTTAGCAGCGGATAAACAAACTGACTTGATCCAAGCTCATAAAGAAGAATTAAGAAAAACCTTAGCCACTCATAAAAAAGCACCAGAATTTGAGCCGCCTAAACAAGAATTACGTAAGGCAGATCCTAAACCAGCCGAATTAATGACTCCTGAATTGTTTAAACCCTTAGAAAAATGGGCCGAAGACTTCTTTAACACCCCAGAACAAGGGATAGTGCAACCAGGTTCTGAAGAATCTCCTGCGACTTACCTTAGCCAGCATGGACTTAAAACACCCAAAGCTGTTGCCACTTTTCTGCTTACCCCCGCTGGACGGACCGTAACCGAAGAAATCGCTGAACGACAAGCCATTGATCAAGAACGAAGAAATGAACAATTAAGAGAACAAAGAGAACATGAGCTCTTAATGCAGCGGATAAAAATAGCCTTACTTTTATGGTACTTAGGAAGAAAAGCGCACGCATCTAAAAAGGTCAATGAACTAATTCTTGACCAAATTGAAAAAGCCGAAAAACGCCTACACAAAGCTGCTGAGCAATTAAAATCGCCTGAGGAATCAAAATACACAGCAGCTTTAGAAGAGGTAATTCAAGATTATGAGAAGGCCATTAAAGCAGCTCAAGAAGAAGCTCATGCGCTCGATGAAAAAGGGACTCTCTTGAAACAAGATCATGCGTTCTTAATGGGCTTAGGCTTAAAACTCGATCAAAAATATGCAACCTATGATACTAGCTTGAATGAGATGTCAGCTTTACAGCTTCATGATGAGCATGGCAATCTTGATGAAGTGGCCTTTAATGATGCCCAAGCGAAATTTACTGAAGAGATGCACATCCTACAAAAGGAAATTGATTCATTGATTGAAAATGATCAAGATCCCGGTGAAGCATTACAAAAATTAAATGCATTGAACCTCAAGTTCGCCTCAATGCATGACATGAAAGCAATTAGTGAAGGTAGAAAATACGCCTTGGAAACAACTGTTGATGGTGAAGAAGCTCATTTTGTCATAAATAAAGGGGATCAATTGATGACCTTAAATGATGATGATGAGCTGGTAGCTGTGGATCCGAATGATGAAAGCGTTAAAGCTCTTGATAGTTCTAAATTATTCTTCCAAAAAAGCGGCAATCAATTGGTTAAAGATAGTGACGGTAAAATGTATCTATTAAGACCAGGCCAAGACTTAGAAACGGTAAAGCAAAACCCCCAAATGAGTGAAAATGCGCAGCAGGCAGCTAAAGAATCCTTTGAGCGTGTGAAGCAAGAAGTCATGACGGTCAAACATGTCATCGGTTTACACAAAGGCATGGAAAAAGGAGCTCACGATAAACGTGTTCAAGCAACTGAAGAGCTAATCAGTGCTAATAAAGCCGAAAAAGATTTAGTGGACAACCAAGTACGTTTACTTCAAGCAGTACAAGCTGATGCAAGAAATGCATTACGGCAAGCTCCAACCCTTAGCCCTAAACCTGGAGTGGGCAGCCAAATAACGATGACACCTCCTCCACCGACGCCTCGACCTACGGTTACTTCAAGTCAACATTCTTTATCCAGTAGCCAGGTTCCTAGTGTTAAATTTACTCAGCTGTTAAAAGAGTTACAATTGGAAGGACAAAAGAACCAATTATCAATGAAGTATGGCAATAATCCGCAATCACGCCAACTTATCGATAAAGAATTCAACGATCGTTTAAAAAATGGCGCTCGCCCCTTAGCACCTAATGAGTTAATGCAATTGGAAAGAAGGATGCATGCCTTTGGTAAGGAAAATCCTATTGCAGCACAAAGACGCGAGCAATTAGGCCAAAGTGGACCTTATGCAGCACTAAGACAGGACGATGGTCCTTCTCCTACCGCACCTAGACCCGATCCCTTTAAAACGTCTCCTTATTAAGGAGACGTTTAGTTTAGTGTGTTTCATAACCTATTAAACTCTCCATACAGGACAAAGAATCTGTCCTGTGCGGAGCATTAAATTAATTATAACTATTATCTTTTTTTATCCCTGACCAAAGCTATTTAGCAGAAGATACAGGGTCACCTCATGAAAAATTTTGAGATAAGATAGTGGTTAAAATAGAATCATCCCATCCAGCATTTTTTCTGAGCCGCTTAATAGATTGCCTTTTCATCTGATTTTTAGTTAATT